>SKLD01000502.1 GCA_007123395.1 Opitutales bacterium | reverse complement strand
GATTGATGTCATGCTCCACCATTCTATCGCCCATGCTCACTTCCGCCTGCTTGCCACGGAGTCTTCGTTTCGAGGGCTTCGCGCACCTCTGCCAGTCGGCTTTCAAACCGCGTGCGGTCGTATTGCCACGGCAAAACCAGCCCACCTTGCCCAATCCAATTTCCCGGTCGAAGAGCGGCACGACACAAATTGACCGGGGATGCCCGAAAGAGCCCTCCACGGGTGAATTCCCGCGGAGGGTTCCCTTTGCCCGAAGCGCGCGCCGCAGGTGGGACTACACCCCATTTCGCGGCATCTGGAGAGGGCTTATGATGTTGTTTTGGCCACCACCGTCTTTGCCGTCGGGGACCCGATCTCCGTTTTCGCAATGACAGGCAAAGGCGACCGGCGGCAGAGAGGCAAAGCCGCATGAACACAATGATCACCCCGACAGACAACCGACGGATTTCAGAAAGGCACCCATGGCCTCATGCCCCGGCGCACCCCAATGCGATCGTCCTCGCTCCTTCGCCATCCATCGTTCTTGCCGAGACCAACGGTTCACTGCGGGACGCGGTCGCGCTGGCCTTTGCCGACCGCGGGTGCCGGGTGCACTGCGCCGCGAACGGTGATCATGCATGGCAACTTCTTCGCGAGGCACCCTTCGGCCTCCTCATCGCGGAAATTGAAATGCCGGGGATGACCGGTTTGGACCTCCTCCGCAGAATGCGGGCGGCGTCACTCTTCCAGCCCGCCATTCTAATGTCATGGAACATGCCGTGGGACGACCCGCTCTTCCGCGAACTGATTTCCTCCGGCGCCGCCATCGAGAAACCGTTCAAAATGGATCAACTCATTGCCGTGATGTGTGCCCTCGTCGTGCTCCGGCCCGAGACGGGTCTCGTCAAAGTCAATGACGCCAGCGCCCCCATTCTTGCGGCGGCAGACGCCTGGAGCGAAACCGACAACCCGCCGAGCGGTGACCCGCCCCGCGGCGGCCCTCGTTGGGCAATACAAACCGTCAATCCAACAACCTCATGATCTACACCATCGCCATCGTCCTCATCATCTTCGGCCGTCCGCGGTCCCAGGCGTCATCGATGTCGCTCTCGCCGCCGCCACGAAAGGTGATTTCCCGGCTGCCCGGGCGTGGCATGTCATTCGCATGAGCCGGTCCGGGGATGGGCGCATTTTCGCGCAGTCTTATCCGGATGATCCTTTGTTTCGCCTCTGCTTCGTCCGTTTGCCCGCGCCGAGCGCGTGGAGCAGGTCGGCGAGGGCCACGGTAGCGATGGCGGTGGCGCGGTCGCTGATGGCGTAGGGCAGGACGAGGACCTCGCCGTGGAGCAGTGCGCCGCAGCTGTAAACGACATTGGGCACGTAGCCTTCGCGCTCTGAGGGCTCGACGCTGACAAGCGGCTCGCGCAAGCGTCCGATTACACGGGTGGGGTCGTCGAGATCGAGGAGGGCCGCGCCGATACTGTATTCGCGCATCGGTCCGACACCGTGAGTGATGACCAGCCAGCCCGCGGGGGTTTCGATGGGTGAGCCGCAATTGCCGATTTTCATGATCTCCCACGGCTGCTCGGGGCGGAGAATGACCTTCGGGTCGCTCCAGTGGTGGGGGCTGTGGGAGAACATGATAAGGATGTTCTGATCGTCCTGCCGCGAGAGCATGGCGTAGCGTCCTCCGATGCGCCGTGGAAAGAGGGCCATGCCTTTGTTCTGCACGCCGTCCCCGTTGAGGGTGAGGATGCGGAAGTGCAGGAAGTCCTCTGTGCGGATGAGCTGCGGGAGTATGGTGTGTCCGTTGTAGGCGGTGTAGGTGGCGTAGTACACGACCGAGCCGTCGTCGTCCACGAAGCGGACAAAGCGGGCGTCTTCGATCCCCTTGACCTCATTGAGGGAGACGGGAAAGATTATGCGCTCGCTGATCGCGAGGCCGGGGTCAAAGTGGATTTCGTAGTTGGATTCGGCCAGCCATTCGATGAGTTCAAGGGCGCGGTCGAAATCCCGGTTGGACTCATGCGGTTCGGAGCGCAGGGTGTGAAGGCTGGCGTGCAACGCGTCGAGGGTGAACGCTTCCGCCAGCGGGCGCAGGGCGGCGAAGATGCATTCGCTCTCGTGCCCCATTTCGCGAAGCTTGAGGAGAAAGCTTGGCTTGTGGTATTCCGGGTTGCGCTCGGGCTCGGGGCGTGTCGCGAAGCGCGAAACCGGATCGAGCTGGACCGTTTCGTCGGCAAGCAGAGTACCCGCACGAAACTCGATGGACGAGATATGGCCTTCGCCGGTGGCCCGCAGGCTCATGATAAACCGAAGGCCGCCCTCCGGCGCTCCGCTCTGGTCGGGATGGGGCACGATGGAGGGGTTGAAGAGCGCGGCGGACTCGAGCGCGTATTCGCCGGAGAAACTGGCCCCGATGAGCAGTTTTCGTTTTTCGGTGAGCCGTTCCGGGTTGGCTATCAGTCGGCGGACCTTCCCGTAATTGGCGAGAAGTTGCACGCTGAGCGCGTGATGCCGCTTCCCGAAATCGTGCTGCACGGTGGCTATTTCCCGGTCGACGGCGTCGTCGTCCAGTCGCTGCACGCGCTCGAGGACCGCACGTACATTGACTTCGTCTGACGGAATGAAAGAGCGGATGATAACCCGTCCGTGGACGGGCAACAACTTGATCGGGGTACGTTCTACGGGGATCGGTTTCATAGAGTCACGAGCGCGGGCGGGTTGTCGGGCGAAACGATGGTTTCCAGCTCGATGCCATGCATCTCGAAAAGGGATAGTTGGTAGGCCAGCGTGGATTCGGCGCCTTGGTTTTCATTGATGCGTTCGCGGTGCAGACCGTCGGCGCAGGCCCCGCTCTGAAGGTCGCAGAGGGGCAGCCTCAGGTCGTTGCGCCCGAGGAACCACTCGAAGGCCCGCTTCGACTCCACCCGCCACCCGACATCGCGCGTCGCCCGGAAGGCCACATTGCAGGCGGCCACCATCGCCTGCGCTTCCACCGGCTGCTGGTCATAGTCGGCACGGGGCCCGCCGCGCGCATAAAAGCCGTTGCTTCCGATCGGCCGGAAACAGCCGCTCTGCGTGGTTTGGACGGACGCCAGCCAGCGGAGTGACCGCAGGCCGGTACGGAGCAATTCGTCGTCGAGCAGGTGTTCTCCGGCGAGGATGAGCGCCTGGCAAAGGCGGGCGTTTTCATACGTGAGGCTCAACTCAAACCAAGGCCAGCTTTCGTCGGCATGCGCGTGCCAAAGCTCCATCATGCGGCGGCCGAAGACGACGAGAAGCTCATGCATCAACGGGTCCTCCGGGCGGTCCGTGCAGTGTTCGTGTATGCCCAAAACGGCGAAGGCCCAGGCCCGGGGTGACGTGAATTTCCCGACCGCCGGCAGGGCCCGTTCAAAGAGCCGGGCCGAGAGAGCCCGGAACCCCTCGTTCGGGGCGCGGGCCGCGCCCAAACCCGTGGCCCAAAGGCTGCGCCCGTGGCTGTCTTCGCTCCCGGCCTCCTCCGTCCACCGCCGGTCGTAGGTCATGAAGTTGCGAAAACGTTCGTTCTCCGGGTTCAGTGCGGCGGCAAGGAAAGACAGGTAAACCGCGGCAAGGCGCTCGAGGTCCGGTACCTCCGGGGTCGGTTCGCGGCCTGCCAACAGAGCGACGAGGATAAACGCTCTCGCGTTGTCATCCACGCTGTACCCCTCCTGGAAATTGGGCACGTTGAAGACAGCGTGCTGGAGGATGCCCGTGGTGTCGGTCATCCGAAGCAGATGCTTGAGCCGCCGCGGGGGCAAAGGATGCGGGCGATTTTCCAGAGTCCAGCCCGCGAAGGCGGCGCGCGAGCTTTGCCTGCGCTCCGCCCGGGCGCGGGCGAAAGAATCGAGATAGAGGGTGGCGACGGCGGGCCATGTCATGCGTCGGCCTTCCGCGTAAGCCGCCGCGCGGATGCGCTGCATGCGCGAAGGATCCTCCAGCAGTCCGCAGACCGCTTCGGAAATGGCGGCCGGGTCGCGGAAGGGCACGAGAACACCCCGCTCGTCGGCAAGCAGTTCCTCGGCATGCCAGTAAGGAGTGGAAACCACTGCCTTGCCCGCGCCAAAGGCGCGCGCCAAGGTGCCCGAGGTGATCTGTTCGCGGTTCGGGTAGGGCGTGAGGTAGATGTCCGCTGCCCCGATGAATTCATCCAGCTCCTTCACTGTGACAAAACGATTGTGAAAGATCACGTGCTTTTCGACCCCCATCGCTTCGCACAATCGCGTCAGGTCGAGCCGGTAGCGCTCTCCCGCGTGCTCGAGGAGGTTCGGATGGGTCGCGCCGAGGATGACGTAAATGAATTCCGGAT
>SKLD01000067.1 GCA_007123395.1 Opitutales bacterium | reverse complement strand
TAAGGTAATAGCTGTTCTACTTGGTTCGCTCTTTCCCGTCCTTGCTTCGGCCAGCTTGGTTGCGGACTATTCATTCGAAGATTCGCTCGAGTCCTCGGTCGGCGGTGCCCCGGACCTCAGTTTCCTTGGTTCAACCCCGGTATTCATGGATGAGCTTTTCCCTTCCGGAAATCAGCGCGTTCTGCGCTTTCAAGCCGGCGATGGCTTGGAGCTATCCGGATTCAGCGATCTTGTGGGCGAGACGTACACGCTTATCGCAGTCTTTCGTTTCGATGAGACAACGAGTTGGCGCCGGATCTTCGATTTCAAAAACGCAACTTCGGACTGGGGCCTTTACGGTTACTTCGGTCGGTTGAATTTTTACAACATCACAACCGGTCCGGACGAGGTCGTGAAACAAGCTGAATACATCGAAGTCGCCATCAGCCGGGATGATGTTGGCCATGTCCGTGGATACGTGGATGGATCAATGCAGATCGATTTCGACGACTCTTGGCGCGGAGAAGCGCTGACCAACGAGGATGACCTCCTCGTCCTCTTCCGGGACGACCAAGTGGTCCCCAATGAGCACACCTCCGGCCGGATCAACCGCCTGCGGGTCTACGACCGCGCCCTCTCGGATGAGGAAATCCGCGACGGCGTGGCTGAACTCGACGCCCGCTTCGGGGGCGGTTCGGAAGAACTGGGTGACGACTGGCGGAGTTCACCGTGGTTCGGGCTCTACAATGAGGCGCACTATCCGTGGCTCCACAGTCCGGCCATGGGCTGGACGCGCGTATCGCTCATGCAGGACGGCTCGTTCTGGCTGCACATGCCCGGATTCGGCTTCGTCTGGTCGGACGAATCGGCCTATCCCTACGGATACGATCCCGTCGGCGAACAATGGGTCATCTCCCGAACGGAAGACGGGCAGCACACTTGGCAGGCATTCGGGGATTGATCGCGCTTCGACGCGGTTTCAGCGTGCAGCAAGTGCCGCATGCCACATAGGAGCCCACATCCCGGGCACGCTTGGGTGAACCCAGTGGAATGGAAACCACCGCCCGCCTGCCAAAGCGCATAAACAGTGAAGTTTCATGGAAGGGTTTCCGCTGCCTGTCGCAGTGCCGCTCAGAATCGTCTCCGTTAAAAATCCCTCCAATCCATGGTTGATTGCGGGGCGAAAGGGCTCTTTGCTCTCTTGCCGCAATCATGAGCAAAAAAGCCCTCATCATCGGCGCCGGCGGAGTCGGCGGAGTGGTCACCCACAAGTGCGCCCAAGTGCCGGAAGTTTTCGGCGACATCCTCCTCGCGAGCCGCACGGAGGCGAAGTGCAAGGCCATCGCGGAGCAGATCGCGCGGCCCATTCGCACCGCGCGGGTCGACGCCGACAACGTGGAGGAGACGACCGCGCTCCTGCGCCGGGAAAAGCCGGACGTCGTCATCAACGTCGCCCTGCCCTACCAGGATCTCCCGCTCATGGACGCCTGCCTCGCCGCCGGGATCGACTACCTCGACACCGCCAACTACGAACCGCCGGACACGGCGAAGTTCGAATACAAGTGGCAGTGGGCCTATCACGACCGCTTTAAGGACGCCGGGCTCATGGCGCTGCTCGGCAGTGGCTTCGATCCCGGCGTGACGAACGTGTTCACCGCCTACGCCGCCAAGCACCACTTCGACGAAATCCACGAGCTGGACATCATCGACTGCAACGCGGGCGACCACGGCCACCCCTTCGCAACCAACTTCAACCCCGAGATCAACATCCGCGAGGTGACGGCGCGCGGCCGCTTCTACGAGGAGGGCGAGTGGAAGTCGACTGACCCCCTCACCGTATCCAAAACCTACGACTTCCCCGAAGGCATCGGCCCGAAGAAGATCTACCTTCTCTACCACGAAGAGTTGGAGTCGATCGTGAAGTTCTTCCCCACCCTGAAGCGCGCCCGCTTCTGGATGACCTTCTCGGACAACTACCTCAAGCACCTTGAGGTTCTGCAAAACGTCGGCATGACGCGTATCGACCCGGTGGAGTTCGAGGGCAAGCAGATCATCCCCATCCAGTTCCTCAAGGCGCTGCTCCCCGACCCCGCGAGCCTTGGCCCGCGCACCAAGGGCAAGACCTGCATCGGCTGTGTCGTCAAGGGCGTGAAGGACGGCAAAGAACGCACCTACTACGTCTACAACATCTGCGACCACGAGGCGTGCTACCGCGAGGTGAAGTCGCAGGCCATTTCCTACACCACGGGCGTGCCCGCCATGATCGGGGCGAAGATGATGCTCACCGGCAAGTGGCGGGGCGAGGGCGTTTTCAACATGGAGCAGTTCGACCCCGATCCCTTCATGGAGGCGCTCAACGAACACGGCCTGCCCTGGCAGGAGACCTTCCTCTGATGGCCGCGCCCGCGCCGTTCCCCGAGGGCCTGCCGGACGACGTCGCCGCCGCCGTGCCCAGCCCGTGCTATGTCGTCGACGAGGCCCGCCTGCGCCGCAACCTCGAAACCCTCGCCGGGGTCCGCGCGCGTACCGGGGCAAACGTCCTTCTCGCGCTCAAGGGCTTCGCCATGTTCCGCACCTTTCCCCTCGTGCGCAAATACCTGCAGGGCGCGTGCGCCAGCGGCATCGACGAAGCCCGCCTCGGCCGCGAGGAACTCGGCGGCACCGTGCACACCTTCGCCCCGGCCTACAAAGAAGAGGAGATCCGCGAACTGCTGGAGCTGACCGACCACCTCGTCTTCAACTCCTTTGCGCAGTGGCGGAAATTCCGCCCCCTCGTCGGAAGCGCGCCGCGCAAGGTTCACTGCGGCCTGCGCCTCAACCCGAGGCACTCCGAGGGCACCACCCCCATCTACGATCCCTGCGCGCCCGGCAGCCGTCTCGGCATCCCGCGCGATGCCTTTGAGGGCGAGTCGCCCGACGGCCTCTCCGGCCTGCACTTCCACACCCTCTGCGAGCAAAACAGCGACGCCCTCGACCGCACGCTCGCCGCTGTCGAAGAGCAGTGGGCCGACTGGCTGCCCCGCGTGCAATGGCTCAACATGGGCGGCGGCCACCACATCACCCGCCCGGACTACGACATCAACCGCCTCTGCGCCTGTATCGACCGCGTCAAGACACGCTACGGCCTCGAAGTCTACCTCGAACCCGGCGAAGCCATCGCCCTGCACACCGGCTTCCTCGTCTGCGAAGTCGTCGATATCGTCCACAACGACATGTCCATCGCCATCCTCGATACTTCCGCCACCGCCCACATGCCGGATGTATTGGAAATGCCCTACCGCCCCACCCTCCTCGGCGGTGCCCTCCCCGGCGAGAAAGCGCACACCTACCGCCTCGCCGGCCAGACCTGCCTCGCCGGCGACGTCATCGGCGACTGGAGCTTCGACAAGCCCCTGCGTCCCGGCGACCGCCTCGTCTTCACCGACATGGCCCACTACACCATGGTGAAAAACACCACCTTCAACGGCATCCGCCTCCCGTCCATCGTCCTCCTGCGCGAGGCCGACGGCCAACCCGAAGTGGTCCGCCGCTTCGGCTACGAAGACTACCGCACGCGATTGTCATGAGGGTGCTGTTGTGATGAGCGCGCCGCGCCTACTTCCACATTGAAATGCCTGCCTCCAAAACCGGAATCGCTGCAAATCAATTTTCTCGAAGATATTTTGCTTGCAATAGATCTCCGGAGTGTGCCACTGTGCATTGGTGTTTTGCCGCGTGTGGCAAGCTAACTTAAGTTTATTGAAGATAATCTTAATTCAAATCCGAGAGACAGCAATCTTATTCGATTATGGGTGAAATTCGTATCAAAGATAAGAACGGGCCAGCGGTTTATCATGTGACATCGCGGGTGATCCAGAAGCGGCGGTTGCTGTTGGAGGGGCAGCGGGAGGTGTGGGTGGCGGCGCTGCACCGCGCGGCGGAGTTCAGTGGGGTGGAGGTGATCACGTATTGTGTGCTGGAGACGCACTTCCACATCCTCGTGCGCATTGATCCGGCGGCGAAACGGTGCGACGACGTGACGCTGGTGCAACGCTACCGGGCGCTCTACGGGACTTCGCGGGCGCAGTGGAGCGGGCTCAATGCCGATGAGTTGAAGCACGCGTTGGCGAACGATCCGCCGGAGGCGGCGGAGGCGCTGCGGGAGCGGCTGCGCCGTCGCATGGGGGACATCTCGGAGTTCATGCGCACGTTGCGGCAACGCTACACGCGGTGGTTTAATCTCGCGCACGGGACGGCGGGCACGCTGTGGGCGGAGCGCTTCGGCAGCGTGCTTGTGCAGGATACACCGTGGCTGGTGGGGCTGATTGCGGCTTACATCGACCTGAACGCGGTGCGGG
>SKLD01000430.1 GCA_007123395.1 Opitutales bacterium | reverse complement strand
CCGCTTTCACCCTGCCCGCCGGGAAGGGCAAACCATGTCTCCCACACGGCTGAGGCCATCCACTGTCCGCCGACGGAAGTCGAACCGATTTCGGCTACGTCGAGGGAGTAGAACCATGCCCCGTCTCCTTCGGTGAGCAGGTCTACCGGCACGTAAAGCCACGCATTCGCCTCCATGCTGTAGACCCATCCGGAGTCGCGGGCGGCACCCGTCCAGAGCCGACCGAGAAAAGCATGTCCGGTATCGACTAACCCATCGTCGTCCATCTCGAAGCCCGCCCAATGGCCGTGCCCTTCGGTCTGAAACTCGTGCGCACCGATGCTCGGGACGAGGTCGGGCGGCACGGGGTTGTTGAAGAAATCGCGACCGCCGTTGTCGGCGATGATACGCCCTGCCGCGATCGCCGCCGACCCGAGCGTTAGTTTGGTGTCCGCCGGGTCGAGTCCGCCGGGATTGGCCAGCATCGGATCGCCTGTGACCGGCGACAAATCCACTGGCGGCACCGTGATGTTTCCGTAGTAGAGATTGTGGCTGAGGACGTTGCCGCGCTCGCCCAGTCTCTGGATGTTGTTCAGCGTCGATGGGCTGCCGGTGGCGAGGAAGAGATTGTTGTAGATATAGTTGTCCACCGGCCATTCACCGCCCCAGTTGCGAACGGAAAGAGCTTTGTAGGACGGGTGCAGGTCCGTTGTGATAATGGTGTTGTTATATATCTTGGAATCGACGACATCGCCCGTGAGGAAGATGCCCGCCGCGTTTTCCGTATCGCGGAAGCCGACATCAATGCCGATATTGTAGCGGGCGATGGCCCGTTCTTGGAAAAACTCGAAGCCGGAGAGCACGATCACCTCGATGAGGCCGCCGTCCACGTCGTATCCGAAGTTGTATTGCATTACCGTGTCTATGCAGTTGTAATCGAAATGGCAGATGTAACTGTCCGCGCCGGGATTGCGCGTGTGCCGGAAGTCGTTGAACTGCACGAGGGTACCCTCCGCGTTGAAGGGCCAAAAGGCGCTGCCCAGCTGAGTGCCCGACATGTAGTTGTGCTGAATGACGGCATCGAGGGTGCCGCTGAGCTGCAGGAGGTTGCGGTAGATATCCCGGCCGGTGTTGTTCTGGAAGACAAAACCGACGGTCGGGTAGTAATCCGTACCGCGGATGATCTTGTCGGCGAGGGTCAGGTTGCGGTCGTTCACCTGCACGGCGCGCCCGTCGATCTGGTAGAAGTAGCAGTCCTCAATGACGAATCCGTTCCAGCGCGTGGGCGGCACGGCGTCGTTGTTCGTTGTCGTCTTGGCGTCGATTCCGCGCGATTCGTGTTCGCTGCTCGAACCTTGGATCCACGTGAAATCCATGCCGTGGAAGTGAAGGTGCCGGATTTCACCGGAACGCGGCGGGGCGATGATGCGGACGCCGAACCGCTCCGGGATGCTCGCGCCGGGATGGTAGTTGGAAATCTCCAGATGCCGGAACTCCAAGCCGCCGCTTTCGAAGATCATGATGACCTCGGGATCCCCCTCCCCGCCTTCGAGGCGCGGCTTCGGGCCCGTGCCGTAGGCACCGAAGACGACGGGGTTCTCCGGCGTGCCTCCCCCGTTGAGGAAGAAGCTGCCCGTGAAGACGTCCCCGGCGCGGAAAAGGATGACATCGCCGGGACCGAAGGTGCGCGTACTGAGCGTGCCGAGGGTCTGCCACGCGCTTTCGGGAGAGCGGCCGTCATTGTCATCATCGCCGTTCACCGCATCGAGGAAGTAAGTGCCGAGGGCCGGATCCGTCCATGTGCCCACGACGCCGGTGCCGCTGCCGGGACCGTTTTCCGACCCGTTTCCGTTTTCACCGCCGTTCCCAAGCTCCGCCGCCGAGACAAGCTGCACCCCGCCGAGACCTGCCCCCCCGGTGCCCGTCACCGTGAGCGAAAAGGTGATCTCGTCCGCCGTCAGCGGTGCCTCCGCGCTGCCGAAGACGGCGTATTGGGCCACGGGCGCCGCGCCCGCCTCCGGAGGGCTGTCGACCGTCGTGCGCACCAGATCACCCGGCGCGAAGGACGCGGGGCCGGGATTCATCGTCTGGTAGTAGTAGCTCGTCGTCCCGTCGGTGACGCGCGCGCCCGTGTTGGCGACAAACCCGGTCAGATAGACGACGGCGTAGTAGCCCTGCGGAAACTCCTCCCCAAGATTGGTCAGCGTGACGGACGCCGGCGACGGTGTGCCGGGAAACTGCTGGATGCCGTAGTTCATCGGCGTGTTGATGTAGCCCGCGCCGAAGAAACTAAACCCGCCCGGCGCGGCGAGGGAAACGGAGGCCGCGCCCGGCTGCCCGTCGGCACGGACAAGAGCGGAGCCGGTGTTGATGTTGT
Organism: Opitutales bacterium; assembly: GCA_007123395.1. Classification (GTDB taxonomy): domain Bacteria; phylum Verrucomicrobiota; class Verrucomicrobiia; order Opitutales; family Oceanipulchritudinaceae; genus SLLG01. Next base: position 1,970 of record SKLD01000430.1, on the reverse strand, counting down.
TCCAGTTGCCGGCCACCGTGTCCAACTCCGGAACACCGAAGGTCTCGTTGCCATCAATCGCCGAATTACCGGTCGGGTTGGTCGCGATGTTGACGCTGACGATGCGCGCCGGAGCGAAGTGGACAACGGCAAGGAAGAGCGCCACGGCGCACGCGCAACGCAGAAAGGGAAAGGAGTATGTCATCACAATACGGGATCCGGAGTTTGCCAGAAGCTCAGTCGCTGAGGTCGATGGCGTAGACCCATTCAGGTCCGCTGCCCATCGTTTCTCCGCGGCTTGTCACCCATGTGCCGAGCGCTTCGGAAAACCACCAGTCCTCAAGGATCTCACTCGGTTGCAGCCGCGCGGAGTCAAAGGTGAAGAACCATCCGCCCTCGCCCGGCTCGATGAGGGCAGACTCGGTGTAAATCCACTGTTGCGGGTGCATGGAGAATACCCAGTCAACCCCGGTGTCGACCCAGAGTCGCCCGAGGAAGGCATTCCCCGTGTCGACAAAGCCTTCTTCATCGATGTCGTAGCCGGCCCATCCCGGCTCCGGATCTGGCGGATCGCCGGCGGACACGATCTGCACCCCGCCGAGGCTTACCCCGCCGCCGGAGATGTGACCGATGCGGATCGACAGAAACGGCGTCGTGAAGGGGGCGTCCGGACCCCCGAAGACCGCGTAGTGGGCTTCCGGGTAATTGCCCGCGCCCGGATCCTGCATGACCTCCGTCCGGATCAGTGTCTCCGGTGTGAGCTGCGTCTGGTTGTCACTCGGCGCCTGATAATAGAAGCGTTGCCGCCCGTTCGTGACAAAGCCCGCCGCCGCCGGCGGGTTACGGAATCCGGTGACATATACGATGACAAAATAGCCCTCGGGGAAGTTCTCATCGAGGTTGTAGAAATCGAGCCCGGTGCCGGGCTCGAATGGTGTCCCGGCGTAATGCGGCACCCCGTAGTTGAGCGGCGTATTGATGTAGCCCGGGCCGAAGAAGTTGCGGTCATTGCGGAAGGCGACGTCCATGCCCACGGTGCTGTCCGAACCGTCGTCCCAGCGCAGCGCTTCGATGTGCCACGACTCGTTGTTCCAGTTCGTGACGACGGAGTTTAGCTCAGGCACGCCGAAATAATCGCCGGGATCGATGGCGGTGTTGCCTTCCTGCGCGACGGCAATGTTCATGCTGATGACGCGCTGGCCCGTGACAGACGTCGCGGCGACAAGGAGAAGAAGGGCGGAAAGTAACGGTAGGGAAATTCGATGGTTTTTCATGACAATGGATATTCGTGTAGAATGATTGGTTTTTGAGGATTGGGCTCCGGGGCGGGCGAACCGCCCCGGAACCCTGATGGATTGAAGAAGGACCGGCACCGGCTTGCGCCGCAAGCGGTCCTCCGGGATCAGCGGGACCGGAAGCGTCGGCGGAAGGCCAGCCCGAGGACACTCAAGCCCGCGAGCAGTGCGTAGACGCGCGGCTCGGGGATGGCCGTAACCTCAAGGTTGTTGACGCGGGCAAAACCGGTGGGACCGGCTGCGCCCTCGGCCCCCGTGTCGACGCCGAAAAAGTTCACAAACAGTGTTTGCCCGACTGCTTCCGAAGCCACAACGGATGATGTTTGGAATACAGGCTCCCATTCACCCACCACCTGGCGCTGGTCGGAATCAAGAATGGACGACCAAACGATAGAGCCGCCAAGCGTATTATTGTCGGTCGCGAACAAGACCACGCGGACAATGTCGCGCGGTTGCCAATCAAAAGCATCCCGCCAGTCGTAGCGGACTTCGAAGAAATCTTCAGCTTGAATCGCGTATCCGGTGTTTTGCGAGTGAACAACAGACCCGAATTCTGCCGAAACAAACGGGCCGCCGGCGTCGAAGTCGTTGTACCGGTCATTGATGACGGCGTTGTAGGTTGAGTCGCCTAGGTTAAGATTGTTTCTGCGCGCAACTGCCGTGTCCCCTTCCGTTCCGCGATTAGTCCAGTTGGGG
>SKLD01000459.1 GCA_007123395.1 Opitutales bacterium | reverse complement strand
TCAGCCCGGAAGACGCCGAGTATTACGGCGTGAAGACCGGCGACATGATGAAGCTGCGCGTCGGCGGCGAGCTGGGGGTGACTTTCGACCGCATGCTCGCGCGCGTCGATCCCTCCTTCAAACTGGAAGTCCATATCGACACCGACGAGGGCAACGCCTGCGGGCTGGGGCCGGACTCCAAGGTAGAACTTTTTCGCTGAGAAGCCTGAACACCTGAAAGGAAATATAAAGACATGAACGAATCACTCGGTTTGGTGGAAACCAAAGGCTTCACCGGCGCCGTCGAAGCAGGCGACGCCATGGTGAAGGCGGCCAGCGTGAAGCTGGTCAAGACGGTGCAGATCGGCGGCGGTTTCATCACCGTCCTCGTCAAAGGCGACGTGGGCAGTGTGAAGGCAGCCGTCGAAGCCGGGTCGGAAGCGGCCCGCAAAGTGGGCGAGCTGGTCAGCTCGCACGTCATCCCGCGCCCGCACGCGGACCTCCTCAAAAACTTCGACGTCTGACGTCTCCAAACAAAAGATACATCCATGGCATCACAAGCATTGGGAATGATTGAAGCGAAGGGGCTCGTCACGCTCCTCGAAGCGAGCGACGCGGCCCTCAAGGCGGCCGATGTCACCCTCTCCGGTTGGGAAAAGGTCGGCAGCGGCCTTGTCACGGCTTTCTTCCGCGGCGATGTCGCGGCGGTGAAAGCGGCTGTCGAGGCCGGTGCCGCCGCCGGGCAGACCGTCGGCGAGATCGTCAGCGTGCAGGTGATCCCGCGCCCGCACGACGACCTCTCCAAACTCAACAAGGGCCTCTGATCCGGCGCGCCGCAAGGCCCGCCCGTTTTCCGGCCCCGTGAGCGGGCCGGTTACGCACCGATGAAAATCCTCGTCGCCAACCTCGGCTCGACCTCCTTCAAGTACCGCCTCTTCGCCTTCGAGGGCGATGAGGCCGCGATGCTTGCCAAGGGCGGCTACGAGCGCGTGGAGGACCACGGCGAAGCCATTGCCGACGCGCTCGCCAAGCTCGTCGAGGAAGGCCACCTCGCCAGCCTCGACGATCTCGACGGGGTCGGCTTCAAGGCGGTGCTTGGGAAAGACCTGTCGGGCTGCGTCTTCGCCGACGACCGTGCCCTCGCGGCGCTGGACGGCTTTGCGCAGATCGCCCCGGCGCACAACCCGGCCTACGCGGACGGCATCCGCCAGTTCCGCAAGCACACCAAGGCCCCGCTCGTCGCGCTCTTCGAGACGAGCTTTTACCAGTGGGCGCCGGAAGCGCTCAAGCGCTACGCCGTGCCCAAGGCGTGGGATGCGGCGGGTATCCGCCGCCACGGCTTTCACGGCGCGAGCCACAAGTTCATCGCGGAGCGCACCGCCGAAAAGCTCGGACGCGACGACATCGCCGAGTCGGTCCGCCGCCTCTATGTCGACGGGCCCGGTCCTGAGCCGGAGGAGCCCTTTCGCGTTGTCTCCTGCCACCTCGGCGGCAGCAGCTCGGTGGCGGGCATCCGCAACGGCGTCGCCATCGGCTCCAGCTTCGGGCTCTCCCCGCAGAGCGGTCTGCCGCACAACAACCGCGTCGGCGATCTCGACTCCATGGCGGTCGCCGTCGCCATGCGCGAACTCGGTATCACCTTCGACGAAGCTTTGCGCCAGCTCTCCAAGGAAGGGGGGCTCCTCGGTATCAGCGGCGTGAGCAACGACGTGCGTGATATCGCGGCGGCGGCGGAGCAGGGCAATGCCGACGCCTGCCTCGCGCTCGAGGTCCTCGTCAAGGCCGTGCGGCATTGGACCGGTGCTTTTGCCTTTGAGATGGGCGGTCTCGAAGCCCTTGTCTTCACTGCCGGCATCGGCGAAAACCGCGCCGACATCCGCGCTGATATATGCGCCGGGCTCGAAGGCTTCGGCATCCGCCTCGACAAAACGCGCAACACCGCCTACGCGGGCGGCGAGGCCGATATCGCGACCGATGATTCGCCCGTGCGCGTGCTCGTCATACCCACCAATGAAGAACTCGTCGTGGCGCGCGAGACCCGCCGCCGCATCCTCCACGGTGCCTGAGACACTCTTTTCACCTGAATTCTAAAATCATCCAACCAACGGAAAGCAATACCATGGCCAATAATGCAATCGGAATGCTCGAGACCAAGGGTCTCGTCGCCCTCGTCACCGGGACGGACGCCATGCTCAAGGCGGCCAACGTCGAACTCGCCGGCCCCATGAAGCAGGTCGGCAGCGCCCTCGTCACCGCCACCGTCACCGGCGATGTCGCCGCCGTCAAAGCCGCCGTCGAGGCCGGTGCCCAGGCCGCGCAGGCCGTCGGCGAGGTAGTCAGCGTGCATGTCGTGCCGCGCCCCGCCGATGAAGTGAGCGGCATTATCCCGCAGCACACCGCCGCAAAGAGCAAGTAAACCGCATGTTCCTCGCGCGCGTCATCGGCTCCGTCGTATCGACGAAGAAAGACGACACCATGCGGGGGCGCAAGCTCCTGCTCCTGCGTCCGCTCCTCGTCGACGAAGACGACCCCGGCAAGTTCCGCCCGGGGCAGAATACGATCGTGGCCGTCGACAACCTCGGAGCGGGCAAGGATGAGGTAGTGCTCTTCTGCCAAGGCAGCAGCGCCCGCCAGGCGGAGGGGCTCAAGCAACTCCCCGTCGACGCCGCCGTCATCGGCATTGTCGACACCGTCGAAGTCCTCGGCCGCCAAGTCTACAACGCGCGCGGCGGTAGCTGACCCGCCGCTCCCGAACCGACCCCGTAGCACACATGGACGAAAAACTCATACGCTCCGTCGTTGAAGACGTGCTCTCCCGCCTGCAGAAGCAGGGAAGCGCCACGCCAGCACCGGCGGCACCCGCCGCCCGCTCCGCTCCCCGCGGGGGACGCGGTGGCGTCTTCGCCACCGCCGACGAGGCCTGCACGGCCGCCGCCGACGCCTACGAACAGCTCCGCAAGACCGGCCTCGCCGGGCGCGAGCGCATCGTGCAAATCGTCAAGACGCTCTGCCGCGATAAGGCGGAAGAGTGGGGGCGCATTGAGTTCGAGGAGACACGCATCGGCCGCCTCGAACACAAGGTGGAGAAGCTGCAGGGCATTCCGCGCCTGCCCGGCACGGAGTGGCTTTCGCCGCACGGCATGAGCGGCGACCACGGCATCACCCTCGAAGAGAACTGCCCCTTCGGCGTCATCGGTGCTGTCACCCCCGTCACGCACTCCGTCCCCACGCTCGCCTGCAACATCGTCAGCATGGTGGCGGCGGGCAACACTGTCGTTTTCAACGCCCACCCCAAGGGTGCCCGCTGCGCGGCCATGGCCGTGCGCGCCTTCAACGAGGCCATCAAGCGCGAAGTCGGTATCGAGAATGTCGCGACAATCGTTGAGACGCCGACGGTCGAATCCTTCAACGAGATTTGCGCGCACCCCGCCGTGCGGCTCATCTGCGTCACGGGCGGCCCCGGCATCGTCAATGCCGCCATGCGCAGCGGCAAGCGGGCCGTTTGCGCGGGGCCAGGCAATCCGCCCGTCGTTGTCGACGAGTCCGCCGACCTCGATCAAGCCGCCCGCGACATCATCCTTGGCGGTGCCTACGACAACAATCTCCTCTGCATCGGCGAAAAAGAGATCTTCGTCGTCGACAAGGTCTACAAGCCTTTCCTCGAAGCTTTCCGCCGCGCTGGCGCGGTCTCGCTCAACGGGACCCAGTTGGAGCGCCTCACGTCTGCCGCCTTCACCTTCACGAAGGACGCCGGCGGTTGTTCGCACCCGGCCGTCAACCGCGACCTCGTGGGGGCCGACGCCGCCGTCCTCGCCGAACACGCCGGGCTCAAAGTCCCGGCCAAGACGGAAATGCTCTTCGCCGAGACCGATGCCGACCACCTCTTTGTCATCGAGGAGCAGATGATGCCGATGCTGCCGGTCGTGCGCGCCCGCAATATCGACGAGGCCATTGAGATGGCGCGTGTCGCGGAACACGGGTACAAGCATTCTTCCATCATACACTCCCTCAACGTCCGCAGCATGACGGCTATGGCGCGCGCCCTTGAGTCGACGCTCTTCATCAAGAACGGTGCCTGCATCGCCGGGCTCGGCTCCGGCGGCGAGGGCTACGCCAGCTTTTCCGTCGCCACCACCACAGGCGAGGGCATCACCACCCCGGCCACTTTCACGCGCAAGCGCCGCTGTGTCATGGTCGACAACCTCGCCATGGTCAGTTGAACCACGGAGACCGCCAATGATCCTTTGCCGCGTAGAAGGGACCGCCGTGAGCACCATCCACCACCCGTCGTTGCGGGGGTGGCGGCAGCTCGTCTGCCAGCCGCTCAACGAAGCGGGCGAGGCTGTC
>SKLD01000485.1 GCA_007123395.1 Opitutales bacterium | reverse complement strand
TGAAATCCCATTCGTAGAGGACGATCTCGCCGTCGGGGTCGAAGGAATCGGAAGCGTCGAAGCTCACCGGCAGAGGCGCGTCGCCCGTTTCGGGGCTGAAGTCCAACTCCGCCACCGGACGGATGTTCCAGTCGCGGTAGATATCGTTGCCGTCCACCTGCACGAGGACGCCGCCGATGCTCAGGAGGCGGTCGGTCGGGCCCGTGCCGGTGATCGTGGTGACTTCCGGATGCGGTTGGCCGGCGGCGGCGACGGTCATGACGACGGGGTGGTCGCCGTCGGCGGAAGAGAAATTGACCCAGCGGTTGGTGCCGTAGTTGGCTCCCTCGAAGAAGAAATTCGAGCCGCGGTTGAGGGTGCCTTGGTTGAAGGAGGGGTTTTCCGGATACACGACCGTCGCGCGCAGGCTGCCGTTGGGGCCTTGGATGGTAAAGGCGTTGCCGTCGACGGAGACGGTATTGATATTTTCAACACAAGTATACTGCCAGTAGCGGCCGTTATCGCTCGTGTCGGAGACGACAAAGACAGCCTCGGCCCCGCTCGCGGGATCAAAGTCGGCCAACCAGCGGCGGGTGTGGTTGAGCACGCCGACGTTGTTCGCCGGCATATAGGCGACAATCGCGCCCGAGCCGTCCGGCTCGAAGAGGGGAGTGTGCCCGGTGGAGAGGACGGTGCTTGTCGTCGTGAAGGTCTGCGGACTGGTTGTGCCCGGATTGTTCGGGTAGAGTGTGTTTTGCAAGCGGTGGTAGTTGTTGCCGGTGCCGTAGCGCCCGCCGCCGACGGCGAGCGGCCCGCCGAATCCGTTGATGCGGAAGCTCAGGGCGTCGGGTCCCCAGTGGCCGCCCGTGTGGCGGCGGCGTAGGTTGAGCACGGCAATGACGTCGTCTTCGTCCTCGTAGCGGTTGCGGAAGACGTTGTAGCCGTTGCCCGCCCACCGTGGCCATGGGGAAAGTCATGTAGCCGAGCCCCTCGAAGTTCCAGCCGGGGCCGGGTGTGGTGCCGAGATTGGCGTTGAGGTAGTTGCGCACCCGGTTGTAGCAGGTCTGGAGGTTGTCAATGGCAGCGGCATCCAAGGTGTCGTGGAGCGCGAGGTAGCCCAGCCCGGCGGCGGCGTAGCGGATGCCCTGCCAGTTGCTCGAATGGGCCGTGTTCTGGCTCGTCCCGCCGTTGTTGAAAATCACGTCGCTCTGCTGTTTGAGCGCGGCGGCGACGGTCGACTCGAAGCCGTCCGCCTGCCATGCCGCCGATCCGTGGCAAAAATCGTAGGTTTGCGCGACGTGCTTGTTCCACATATACATGCGCAGCCCGAAGGTGCTGTTCTGCCCCCAGCCCGGGTCGTCGATAACGCGCTGCATGTTTTCCCGCGCCTTCTGCGCCCAGGAATCCTCGCCCGTGAGTACATACATGAATCCGCACATGCTTGCCCGCCATGAGTCTTCGTAGCTGTCGATGAACGGCCACACCACGCCCTCGGCGTCGGCTTCGAGCCGCTCGAACATCGACTTCCACGGTTCTTCTTCGATCTTCGCGCGCAGGCCCGGAATGTCTTCGGCTTCGAAAAACAGGCGCGGTTGGGTCTGTGCGTGCAGACCGGCCGCCGCCGCAATCAAAAGCACAAGGAGTGTCGCACGCCGAATGACCGACGCCAGAGAGGGAAAAAAGGGGTGAGCCATAAGCTGCCGATTGTTCGAATTGCCCGCCGTCCGCGCAACCCCGAAAGCTGCTCCGAAAAATCCTGTTTTCTTGCCTCTGGCGCCGCTTTTGCTGGGCTTCAGCTTGGCGGCCTCGGCACGTGGCGGGTGGAGCCGGGCCGTGGGGGCGTCTGAGCTTCGCGGGCATCACAAACAACTGGCAGCGCCTGCTTCGCGGGACTCGGGTATGCCTTCTTCGCGCTGTGGGGAAATACTGTGCCGTGCCGGTGCCTCAAATAGTCGGAATGGTGGGCAAAATGCGCTGAGAGGTGCATCCTCTTGGCGTTTTCTGCCGTATTCCCTCACCAAAGAGCCACGACTGTTTTCTCTAAAAACCTCAATATACAAAATGCCATGAAATTCATTAAATACCTCAACGCCGCTTTGGCTTTTATTCCGGCACTCGCCGCCGCCTCGCTGGAGGTGTCCTTTGTCGATCCAAAATCTTTCCGTGACTTCTCCGTCAGTGGTCTTACCGAGGAGCGCACACAGCCGATCTTTGAGCGCGAGTTGGCGCGCAACCTCGGGTCACTCGTCGAGCGGAGCCTTGGCGACCGCACACTTGTCCTTGAGTTCACGGACATCGACATGGCGGGCGACATTCAACCGTGGCGCAACCGTCATTTTCATGACATTCGCTACGTTGAGCCTATCTATCCCCCGCGGTTGGATTTCAACTATGCCGTGAAAGACGCTGACGGCAACGTGATCCTCGAGGGCAGCGAAGTCCTGCGGGATATCGCGTTTATGCAACGGATACGTTCGCCGCGTATGTCCGACTCGTTTTTCTTCGAGACCGAACTCTTGCGAGACTGGGTACGCCGCGACCTCGCGCGTAAGCTCGTAGACGAGGGATCATAAAGCGTTGCTCCGAAATCGGAATTGCACCACCGGCCCCGCTGCTTCGGCGGGGCCGTTTTGTTTGGGATGCAGCAGCGGCCTCACGTTGCATGTCCGGACTGTGAACAGAGCGACAAAACCCTCACAGCTCCGGACGGGAGCGACACGGCCCGTCGGCAGTAAATCATCCACGCGCGTTCCCCTGCCGACGATCAGTAGCGGCGACGTTCCGGGATATCGGAGAAGTTGATTCTGAGGAGGAGGAGGAACTTGTAGCGGTTGAAGTAGGCGGTGCCGACGAGCGGCTCGGTGGAGAACGCGTTGGTTCCGTCCTTGTAGTAGCCGAGAAGAGCGATCTTCGAAACAGAGTCCTGCTTATTTGAGGAATACAGCACGAGTTCGGGGAATTCGGAGGTGCCGGCACCCGGGATGATGATCGGTATCGACGGAATACCGACAAGGGAATCGGCCACATCCATGCCCAGTGCTCCGCTGCGCACCTCGACAATCATATCGGCGTCTTCGCGCGAGGCCTGCAGGCGGGCGCCGTTCTCGCTGAGGAGCGCGCGCACGGATCCCACGACGTATCCTCGGTCGTAGGCATCGAGCAAGCTGTCGTCGACGTAGACGCGCTCGCCCGTGACATCAGGAAGCGCGACGCCCTTGAGGGCGTTATCGACGGCGGTGCTGAGGAGCAACTGCTCGATCGCCGTGCGGGGCGGGTGGGTGTCCTTCGAGAGCGTGCATCCAGTGGTGAGCACGACCGCGAAGGCGAGGGCAGCGCCGAGGCGAAGGAGGCCGGGCGATTGCTGACGGATTTTCATGGTCAAGGACATGGTTTATTCGAGTTCGGAAGCAAATTCAAAGCGCACGTGCGCGCCCTCGCGGGCCGGGCGTTCGCCTTCCGCCGGAGCGATGAGCCGCTCCGGGGAAAGGCCGGCTTCGTCGACGAGGTAGCCGCGTACGCTTTCGAGGCGGGCGTGCGCCAGCCTTTCCGCAAAATCGTCGCCCGGCGCGAACTCCGCGAGGAGCCGGTCTTCCATCTCGGCCATGCCGGTGGGCGGTGCGTCCCGCATGGCGTCCGGCGGCGGTGGCCGGTCACGCTCGGGACGGGGCGGGGGCGTGTCGCGGTAGAATCCGCGGGCGGCTTCGCGGCGGTCGGTGTCCGGCGACTTGTAGAAGCGGCGGGGGTCGGCCGCGTGCTCTCTCTCTTCAGCGAGGTAAAAGCCGGGCGCGGGATCCGCGTCTTGTCTGCGCTCCCTCCGAGGCGCTTCAGGCTCGCGCGGCACTTCATCATTGTCAGCCGCTGTCGGCGTCGGCGTGGGCTGGCCGAAAACCTCGGCATAGAGCGCGCGCATAGCCTGCGACCTCGAGGGGGCGTCTATCTCCGCAAGCCGTTCGTCGAGTGTGGCACGGGCAGCGCCGCGTCGGTCCGCTTCAGGATCAATGGACGGCCGGAGTTTGAGGGTTGCCTGCGGGCGGTTGCGCAGAAAAGCGGCGAGCGTGTCGAGGCGTTCGCGGGCGCGTTCATTGAGCCGGAATTGTCCGGCCGCGAAGGCGACAAGGCTCAAGTCATCCTCGTCGTCTTCGGCGGCGCGTAGCACGGACAATCCGGGGATGCTGCCGCCGATCATTGAACCGGCGATGCTCAGGGGCGCGGTCAGCGCGCGGAGGAGCGTCGTGCGGACGATGCCCATGACGAGGCGGGCAGGCTGGAAATCAGGGTCGTCCAGCCGCCCGCGGACCGGGATATCGAGTGAGATCAGTCCGTCCCGATTCTCAAGGGCCGCCACGGCCACGCCCACCGGC
>SKLD01000531.1 GCA_007123395.1 Opitutales bacterium | reverse complement strand
GCAGCGCCGCCACCCACACCTCCCGCTGACCCTCCAACAGCAAGCGCCGCTTCTGAATCACCCGCGATGTCACATGATAAACCGCCGGTCCGTCCTCACGTTTTATTCTGATTTCTCCCATCTTGGAAAAATCCATGAAGCACCCTCTCCACGAACACAAGCCAATTTTCTTCAAGAAATTTAAGCCGCTCTGGGCGGAAGAACTGATTGTGTCATAGTCTATGAAGCGGTTTTTCCGTAGGTGAGGCGGCGCCAGAGGGCTTCGAGGGGGCCGCGGCGGAAGCGGGCGAGCCACCATGGGCTGGCTATGACTTGGAGGATGTAAATTAGGACGGCGAGGAGAATACCCTGCCAGATATTGATGTGTCCGTAGAGGCCGAGCCCGTAGCTGAAGGCGATAGTGGTGACGATGAAGCTTTGCCCGATGTAGTGCGTGAGGGCCATGCGCCCCGTGGCGGACACGGCATGGACGGCGCCCCGTAGTCTGCCGCTGAGGTAAAGTCGGCGAAGGAGGCAGATGTAGACGATCGCAAGGGCGGGACCGCCGAAGGTGAGGGCGAGGGTTGCCCCGGCGAGGGCGGCGTCGGGAATGAGGAACGAGGTGTTGAGGGACAACCATGCGTAGGCGGCCTTGCCGACGATGGCGAAGGGCAGGGCGACGGCAAAGGCGCGCCGGTAAACGGCCTCGTGGGCGGCGGGATCGGCGAGCCAACCGCGGCGTGCCACCACCATGCCGGCGAGCATGATGCCGATGACGAGTGGAAAGAAGAAGAAGTAGCCGGGCAGGGTATCACGGTATTCGGCGAGGCGCATACGGATGATCTCTGAGAAGCTGCCGTTAGGATAGACGGCGAGCGCGGTGGCGACCGATTCACGCACGTATTGCTCCTGCTCGGCGAAGGCGGCGCGCATTTCGGCGGCGGCCTCGGGATGCGAGAGGCCTATATGGATGAGGCCCGCGAGCGCGGCGGTGAGGATAAAGGGAAGCGCGGCAAATGCGCCTGCCCACGCGAGGCACGTGGTATCGGAGCGTTTGCGGAAGAGGATGATGACAAATCCGAAGAGAGCGTAGGCGAGGAGAATGTCCCCGTACCAGAGAAATAGGATGTGGAGCAGGCCGAAGAGCGCGAGCACCGCGAGGCGGCGCCGGTAGCGGCCGAGGGGCGGTCCGCCGCGCGCGGCGGCGCGGGCGAGAATGAGGTGAAAGCCGACGCCGAAGAGGAGAGAAAAGAGGACGTAGAACGAACCCTCGAAGAAGAATCGAATGAAGGCGGTGGCAGCGGTGTTTGCCGGGTCCGTCCAGAGAGAAAAGTCCGTAAGGTAGGCGTTCAACGGGCCGACCATGAGCGGAATGTTGACGACGAGGATCCCCAAGAGGGCGACACCGCGGAGAAAGTCCAGAAACTCGATCCGCTCGGACGGCGGGGTGGGGGCGGCGGAAGCGTTCACGGGAAGATGTTGGTGCGGGGTGAGCCGGAGGACGCGGACGGAAGGCGTCAGCTCACAAGTGTGCCGATGGCCTCGCCGAGGACGGCGCGTTTGATGGAACCCGGTTCGTTCATATTAAAGACGAGGATCGGCATTTCGTTGTCCATACAGAGGGCGAAGGCGGTGGCATCCATAACTTTGAGGCGCAGCTTGAGCGCGTCCATGAAGCTCAGGGTCTCGTAGCGCAAGGCGTCGGCGTGTTTCATGGGGTCTTTGTCATAAATGCCGTCGACCTTCGTGGCTTTGAAAATAGCACCCGCGCCGATTTCGCTGGCGCGCAGGGCGGCGGTTGTGTCCGTGGAGAAGTAGGGGTTGCCGGTACCGCCGACAAAGATAACGACACGCCGTTTCTCAAGGTGTCGGGTAGCGCGGCGGAGGATGTAGGGTTCGGCCACCTTGTTCATCTCGATGGCGCTCATGACGCGCACCGGCACGTCGAGCTTTTCGAGGCAGTCCATGAGAGCAAGCCCGTTGATGACGGTGGCGAGCATGCCCATGTAGTCGCCGGTGGTGCGGTCGACCCCGCGGATTTCGGCACCGGCAAGGCCGCGGAAAATGTTTCCTCCACCGACGACAAGGCCGATTTCCACGCCCAGTTCGTAGACGGCTTTCACCTCACGGCAAACCGTTTGCAGGATGTCACCGTCGATACTTTCGGAATTGCTGCGGGAACTCAGGGCTTCGCCGCTGAGTTTGAGGACGATACGCTTGTAGCGGGAGGGTAATTGTTGGTCAGATAAGTCCATCGGAGGCAACCAGATAGGTTGCGGCGGCCAGAAAAGTCAACGGTTCCTTCGCGGGAAAACCGCATCGGTTTCGGCGCTTTGTTGTGTTATCTTGAGAGGCGGAAGGGTGCGTTGCCCGTCCACTGTAGCTTGTGGCGGAGGACGTGGAAGTGGCTGTAATCATCATGCTGTATGAGCGGAAAGCGCAGCTCGCGACTGGTTGTAATGTGCAGCGGAAAAGCCGTCTCCGGTTCAAAAACAGAGCGCCCGTCGCAGGCGATGCGTACTTCGCCCGGTCCGGAGTGAAGCTCGATGTGCAGCGAGGTTTCTTCGTCGAGGACGATAGCGCGGTTGCTAAGGGTGTGCGGGTTGATGGGTGTGAGGATGATCGCGCGGGTTTGCGGGTGAACGATGGGTCCACCCGCCGAGACGTTGTAAGCCGTTGATCCTGTTGGGGTGGCAACGATGACGCCGTCTGCGTAGTAGTCGTTGATATCGTGATCGCCGGAGCTTACGCGGAGCCGGGCGAGCCGCGAGGTAAGTGTCTTCACGACGACGTCGTTGAGGGCGAGAACTCTCCCGCCGCTTGCGTCTGCGCATTGGAGGACGGCGCGGTGATCGATGGTGCAGGGCCTGCCTTCCACAATGCGTGGGAAGACGGACTGTGCTTCCTCTGCACTGAAATTCGCCATGAAACCGAGTGCTCCGAAGTTGAAGCCGAGGACGGGCACGGCGGCCTGCGCGGCGGCCTCGACAACACCGAGAATCGAACCGTCGCCGCCGAGCACGCAGCATAGGTCGAACCCCTCAAGTCCGTCGGCGGGCACGGGAAATACATCGAGGCGATGGGTTTCGACACCGCGCTCGCGCGCGGAGGCTTCCAGTCGCGCCGCGACACCGTCCGCGCCGGATTTTGAGGGATTGACGGCAAGGGCGATGCGGCGCACGCGAAGGCTTGTCCGGGTGTTCATCTCTGCGGCGGAGGAAAACCGGCGCTGCCGGAGGATGCAATCTTCTTCCACCCGATGAGGAACTCGCGGTTTCCCCCGGTGCCCTCAATGGGCGACGGGCAAAACCCGAATTCCGCGGCACCGGGCATATTTTGCGCAGAGAGCGCGCGGATCTCCGCGACCACGCGCTCATGCACGGCGGGGTCGCGGATGACGCCGCGCCCGGCGTCGGCCTCGTCTTTGCCGGCCTCGAACTGCGGTTTGATGAGAGCAACGAGGATTCCCCCCGGGCAGACCCGACGCCAAACCGGGGGGAGGATGTGACGCAACGAGATGAAGGACACGTCGACGACGGCGATGTCGTAGTCGCGGTGCGGCAGTTCCGCTTCGTCCAGCGCACGCGCATTGAGGCGCTCAATGTTTGTGACGCGGGGATCCCGCGCGATCTTGTGATGGAGTTGGGCGCGGCCGACGTCAACGCATGTCGCGTGGGCGGCCCCGGCCTTGAGGAGGCAGTGGGTGAACCCGCCTGTCGAGGCACCGATGTCGAGGACGCGGCAGCCTTTGACGGCAAAGGGAAAGGACTCGCAAAATCCCGCCAACTTCTCCCCGCCGCGGCTGACGAAACGCGGAGGTTGTTGTACCTCCAGCGGTGCGTCGGCGGGAACGGTTTTGCCCGGTTTGTCGAGGACAACCGTCCCGGTCCTCACCTTGCCCGCGAGGATGAATCCGCGCGCCTGCGCACGGCTCGCGCACAGGCCGCGCTCCACCAGCAGCTCGTCCAAGCGTGATTTGCGTCCGCCTGCCATGAGCTTTTGCTTTTGCCGGAAGGCGCTGCTCGTCAACTGTTTTCGGCTTTCGTCTTGATTCCAGTGCCGTCGGCGGCCTTTATTTCGACCGCGGGTGATTTCAGTCCGGCGACGTTATCCGGTGGCGAGGCGGGTTGTGCGGCAATCCGTTGGTTATGTTGCGACGATATTTTCAGGAAAAAGCGGAGGTCTTGGAACAACTGACCGTTGATGTGATCTTCGGCCGGCGGGACGACCGCGCGGCGCGGATCTGGGGCGGCGTGCTGCGTGGCTTGTCCTGCGTCTTCCACGGGGTGGTGCGGCTGCGCGCCGCTCTCTACCGCGGACGTGTCCTTCGTGCGCGGCACCTCGGGTGCCTCGTTATTGTTGTGGGCAATCTCACCGTCGGCGGCACGGGCAAGACCCCTGTTGTCGAGAAACTCGCCCGTTCCCTGCACGCGCGCGGCCGGAAGGTGGCGATCCTCAGCCGGGGTTACAAGAGCCGCCGCGAGCCGGTTATCCGCCAATGGCTGCGCGCCATCGCCCATGTGGAAGCGCCGCCGCCGCGGGTCGTGAGCGACGGCGAGTCCGTCCTGCTCGACTCTGAAACCGCCGGCGACGAGCCCTACATGCTGGCGCGCAATCTGCCGGGTGTTCTCGTCATCACGGACAAAGACCGTGTCAAGGCGGGTCTCTATGCCATCCGCAAGTTCGGTGTCGACACGCTCATCCTCGATGACGGCTTTCAGTACTATAAGCTGCAGGACCATCTCCAGTTGCTTCTCATCGACAAGTCCAACCCCTTCGGCAACGGCCGCCTGTTGCCGCGCGGCATCCTGCGCGAGCCGGTCGCCAACATGCGCCGCGCCTCCTACGTTTTCCTCACAAAGTCGGACGGAAGACCGGACGAGGCGCTGGCCGGGATGATTGAGGCGCACCGCCCGGGCACGGATGTGATTGAATGCACGCATGCACCGAAAGTGCTCCGCTCCGTGCACGGCGCCGAGGAACGGTCGCTCGCGGATCTGCGGGGCAGGTCCGTGGCGGCCTTGAGCGCCATCGCCGTGCCCGAGAGTTTCGAGGGTTTTCTCGAAGAACTCGGGGCGGAAATCGTCTTGCGCCGTCGCTTCCTCGATCACCACCGCTTCTCCGTGCGGGAACTGGAGGGCTTTTACGCGGCAGCGGCGGAGGCGGGGGCGGAGTGGATTGTCACCACCGAAAAAGACGCCGTGCGCGTGCCGCGGGAGCCTGCGGCCGGGCGGCCCTGCTTTTTCCTCCGGGTAGAGATCGAGATTTTGTCCGGTGTGGCGGACTTTGAAGAGGCGGTCTCGCGTATTTGTTTCCCCAAGCGTCCGCGCCATGCCTCGCGTCCGCCTTTTGCCGCCGGCTCGGGTGCGCGGGCGCGCGAGAGCGGGTGACCGGGGCTCAGTTGGTCGTTGCCAGCGAGCGGAGGATTGTTTCCATTTCTTTTCCCCAACGCTTTTCCAGCTCAAACCATGCCTTTGCGCCCACAGCCGAAACTCATCGATAGCCTCAGTGTCGAGGCTCTTCTCAAAGCCGCCCAGGAGTACCTGCACTTACATGTTGTCGCCGGGGCCGGAGGGACCGGACGCCTCATCCGTGACAAATCGATCAACCGCCCGGCGCTTGCCGTGGCAGGTTACTTCAAAAACTTCGGAGCCAAGCGGCTGCAGCTCTTCGGCGCGGGCGAAATGGCCTATTTCCGCGAACTGCCGTACGACAACCAGATCGACATCATGCGGCAGATGGCGGCGCGCAACATTCCGTGTATTGTCATTTCCCGGAACCTCGCGCCGACGCGTGCCATGCTGGAGGTGGCGGAGGCCACAAATACCCCTATCATCCGCTCCAACCTTACGACGCGCGACGTCGGCAACGCGCTCACTCTCACGCTTGAGCACGAGTTTGCGCCGCGCGTCGCCGAACACGGTACGCTCATGGACATTCGCGGAATCGGCACACTCATCCGCGGGCAGAGCGGCGTGGGCAAGAGCGAGTGTGCCCTCGCCCTCATCGAGCGCGGGCACAGCCTCGTTGCCGACGATCTCGTCTACATTCGGCTCGTCAGCGAGCACGATCTTCAGGGGCGCAGCAGCGAGCTGAATCGCGGCTACATGGAATGCCGCGGGCTGGGCATTGTGAACATCGCGGAGCTGTTCGGGATCCGGGCCGTGCGTTTGGAGAAAAACATCAACCTTGTCGTCACTTTCGAGGAGTGGCGCCAAGGCATGGTCGAGGAGCGGACGGGGCTGGAGACAGACTCTTTTGACATTCTCGGCATTCCGCTTCCGCATATCATCCTTCCGGTGCGGCCGGGGCGTGATCTCGCGCGTCTTGTTGAGGTCGCCTCCATGGTGCAGGCACTCAAATTACTCGGCCACGATTCCGCCAAAGAGTTCAACGAACGCCTCATCAAGTTCATGTCCGAGAATCCCGCCGGTTACTGAGCCTCCGTGGCCGAACTCCCGGCAAAACGGTGTGACGATGATACCGCCAAGGCGACGCCTCCTTATCCAACCCGCTGACCGTGCGCGGGTAGCCGGACAGTCTGTGTTACGGTTTCGTGAAGACAACGTTAGGCGGGGAGTTCGTTACCCAAACGGGTCAGAGATAGGCTTCGGGAAAATGCAACACTTTTGCAACAGGAGTTATTGCGGAAGACAGTGTTGATAACTTGTGGAAAAGTTGGTCTTGAAAACATGATCCCCCTCCAAATATCTTCCTAGGCACGATGTTCCTCCACCGATACCGGCTTGCTGTTCCCCGTCGACACCTCGACCCGCCGGAGACTGTGGCGAGGCGTTTTCAGGCATTTTTAAAATTTTCTTATTCAACTACTTAGATAATCTTTAAAACTTCATTCATCCATGTGCGACAAACCCATACACTATCTTTTCAAGAGATCACGGCCCCTGCTTGAGCGCCTTCCGGCTTGCCTGAGGAGTCGTTTGCGCCCTTCCGTCGTTTGAGTGTGAACAAATGCAAGGGAGGACGCATTGATGCAACAAACGACCGTAACAAAAGACACGGAACTCTGGGGGTTGGTGAAGGGCGAATTTCAGAAAGTCCTGCCCCGCGATATTTTCCGGAATTGGTTTGAACCACTGCAGGCACGCGTGAGTGACGAGGACTCGCTTGTCATCGTCGCGCCAACGCCCTTTGCCGCCATCTGGCTCGAGGACAATTATCTCGATGTGATTCGTGAAAAAGTCGCCCTCATCGGAGGAGACGGCATCGAAGTCGGGATAGAATGCGGTGGCGAAGACACCTTGCGCAAAAGCGAGGAGGTCGCGGTGCCGGAGAAACCGGTTTCCCGTTTGGACCGTGCCCGCGTGCCGACGGGGCGCACGGCGGCGGGACGCACGGCGGCAGGACGCACCGCCAGCGGTCGGCCCAAGCCCTTTCTCAACCCGCGTAACACCTTCGAGAGCTTTGTCGTTGGGCCGAGCAACCAACTGGCCCACGCCGCTGCCACGGCCGTCGCCGTGGAACCGGGCAAAGCCTACAACCCGCTCTTCGTCTACGGCGACACGGGCCTCGGCAAGACGCACCTCATGCACGCCGTTGCGCACGCCATCCAGGCCAATGATCCGTCGGCGCACGTCGTCTACGTCTCCTGCGAAAAATTCACAAACAAGTTCCTCCAAGCCATTCGGGAGAACTCGCTCGATGAATTCCGGCGTTTTTACCGCAAGGTCGACGTGCTTCTCATCGACGATATCCAGTTTCTCGAGGGCAAGGAGCGCACGCAGGAGGAGTTCTTCCACACATTCAACGAACTTTTTGAATCGCAGCGTCAGCTCTGCCTCTCCAGCGACCGCCCGGCGAGCGAGATCTCCCGCCTTGAAGCCCGTCTCGTCTCCCGCTTCCAGTGGGGCATGGTGACGGACATTCAGGCGCCGGACCTCGAGACGCGCGTCGCCATCATGAAAAAGAAGGCTCTCGCGATGGGCGCGGCCAACGTGCCCGAAGAGGTCCTTGCCTTTCTCGCCAGCCGCATCACGCGCAACGTGCGCCGCCTCGAAGGCGCGCTTATCAAGGTGATGACCTTCGCACGGCTCGTGAAGACGCCGCTCGACGTGCCCACCGCCGAGCGCCTCATCCGCGACATCCTGCAAGAAGAATCGCAGCAAACGGTGAGCTTTGAAAAGATCCAGCGCAAAGTCGTGGAATACTTCGACCTGCGTATGAGCGACATGTCGAGCAAACGCCGCCCGAGCAATATCGCCTTTCCGCGCCAGATCGCGATGTACCTTTGCCGTATCCTCACAAACCATCCGCTCAAGGAAATCGGCGAGGCCTTCGGTGGCCGTGACCACGGCACCGTCATCCACGCCTGTAAGACAGTGGAGAACATCATGGAGCAGGACGAGTCCGTGCGCCGCACCATCGAATACCTGACCCGCCAGATCACGGGGCAAGTGCTATGAATCTGACTGAAGACCAAAAAGCCGCCGTCGCCGAATGGGTGCGCGGGGGCGCGTCCGTCTCGGATGTGCAAAAGCGCCTCGAAGAGGAGTTCAAGCAGCGGCACACCTATATGGACGTGCGTTTTCTCATCGACGACCTCGACCTCACCCTCGCCGACAAGCCCGCGCCGGCAGAGCCGCCGCCCCCTCCGTCGCCGGGCGGGGATCCGCGCAGCGACGGCGCCATGGATGCGGATACGGCTGAAACTGAACTCATCGACGACGGTTCCGCGCCCGGCGGCGGAGGAAAGGTATCCGTCACCATCGACAAGATCACCAAGCCGGGCGCCCTCGCCAGTGGCATGGTGACCTTCGGCGACGGCAACAAAGCGCAGTGGTTTCTCGACCAGATGGGCCGCCTCGCTCTCAACCCGTCTACCCCCGGCTACAAGCCTTCCCAGACCGACGTCATGGCCTTCCAACGCGAGCTGCAAAGCATCATCGAGCGGCAGGGGGGAATGTTTTAGGCCCGCCTCACAGCGGTGTTACGATCGCGCAGTGACGCAATCTTCCGCTCCAGCGTAGCCCCGAGCGCAGGCATAATGGGCAATGACCTGGGCGAAGCCCGCCGCGGAGTGCGGTGATTCTTCACCGTCATTGCCACGCAAGGAGACCGCGCAACCGCAAAGGCGGTAATACCCGTCGTACTCCAAGGCCCTTCGCGCATGGTCAACGGTCGAAGTAGACGATGCGGCCGCAGTTGTCGCAGCGCACGATTTCGTGGCCTTTGCGGGCGCCGCTTTCGATTTCGCCGGAGACCTTGAGGTGGCATCCCTCGCAGCGGCTGTCCTTGAGGGGAACGACATAAGGCGGGCGTTTGACCTGTGTCTTGACGAAGCGGTAGGTATCGAGGAGGGCGGGGTCGACGTCGGCCTCGGCGGCGGCGACGTCGTCGCGGCCTGCTTCGATGGCGGTTTCGACTTCGCGTTCCGCCTCGTCGAGGCGCTTCAGCTCGGTTTCGAAGACGCGGATCCGTTCGGCGATTTCCGCTTCGTCGCGTTCGTTGGCGGCTTTCTTCTGATCGATGGCTTCGAGGACGTTGAGTTCCTCGTCCTCGGTCTCGCTGACCTTGGCGCGGGCGGTGGCGATTTCGTGTTCGAGGGCGGTGTATTCCTCATTCTTCTTCACTTGGAGCTGCTGCGTCTGGTACTTCCGGATGGCTTCCTCGAGGTCTTCGACGCGGCCCTCCAGCTCCTCCCGCTGCACTTCGAGGCGCTGGAGGGCGGCGACGTTCTCCTTGCGCCGGGCCTCTTCCGCCGCGATGGAGGCGCGGGCTTTCTCCCGTTCGGCGGGGATCGACGCGCGCTGCCGGAGGAGTTGCCCGTGCCGTGCGTCACGGTCTTGCAGGATGAGAAGTTTGGCCAGCTTGTCGGACACCATGGCCGTCGATCCTCGGGTGTCGGCATGGAAGCGGCAACCACAAAGCTGAGGATTTCCAATAGCCGTTGAAATCCGGGCCAGAACCGCTTTCTCTTGGGCGATGATCGGATTGCGCGAGGACTTTGGAAGTGACACGGCGGATGCGCCGGAGCTTCCTGCCATGGAGCGGATTTTCGGGGAGTCCGGCTGGCTCGCGGGCACCTTGCGCCTCGAACATCGCCCGGAGCAGGCGGCTATGGCCGATGCCGTGGCGTCGGCTCTCGAAGCGGGCGACGCGTTGTTTGCGGAGGCGGGTACGGGGGTGGGGAAGAGTCTGGCCTACCTCGTGCCGGGTATCCTCCGCGCGGTTGCGGGAAAGCGGCCATTTATCGTTTCGACCCACACCATCGCGCTGCAGGAGCAGATCCTCAAGAAGGATCTCGAACTCTGTCGCCGCCTCTTTGCCTCCGTGCCGGGGCTCGCCCCGTTCGCGGAGTTCCGCACCGCCCTCATGGTCGGGCGCGGCAACTACCTCTGCGGCACCCGGCTCGCGCAAGCCATCGAGACGCGGTCCGAGTTGTTCAAGACGGCGCAGCAGAACGATCTCGAACGCATCGCGGAGTGGTCGGTGACGACGGAGAACGGGCTTTTCCACGAGATTTCCCCGGAACCCGACCGCGAAGTGTGGGAATGGGTCAACGCCGAGGGCTCCGCCTGCAACCCGCGTAACTGCTCGCCCGATACCTGCCCCTACCGCAAGGCGCGGAAAAAGATGCAGGAGGCGCATGTCGTCATCGTGAACCACAGCCTGCTTTTCGCTCTTCTCGGCGCGGGCATGCAACCGAAAGGAAAGACACCGGGCGTCCTCCTGCCCAAAGACTTTCTCGTTCTTGACGAGGCACACACCGTGCCCGCCGTGGCGACGGGCCACTTTGGCCACCGGGTCAGCTCGTACGGGGTCCGGCGCACGCTCCTGCGTCTGTGCAACCCCGAGCGGAAGAAAAACCGCGGGCTCCTCGACAAGATCGGCCACCGCGGCGACGCCGTGCTCGTGCAGAGAGCACTCGATGGAGCGCGGCAGTTCTTTGAAGCCGTTGCCGCCGAATACCTGCGGAAACGCTCTGTCGTCCGCGTGAACGAAGAGGACTGGGCCGACCCCGTTTTCGAGGAACCGTTCGCGGCACTTCTGAAGCGCCTCGCCGACCGTGTTGCGCAGCTCGACGAAGGCCCCCTGCGCGACGAAGCCACCGGCCTCCGCCAGCTCCTTGCCGGGTATGTCGCCGCCATGCGTGAATGCCTCACGCTTTCCAACCCGGACGATGTCTACTGGATCGAGAAGAGCGGTCGGCGGCAGACGATTGTCACCCTGCGCTCCGCGCCGATCGATGTCGCCCCCGTTCTGCGCGAGGCGCTTTACGGGCGCGGTACCAGTGTTGTCATGACAAGTGCGACGCTCGCCGACAGCCCGGGGCTCGAGCGCTTCATGGCGACGGTCGGGGCGGACGAAGGCGTCACACTCCAAGTGCAGTCGCCCTTTGACTTCGAGCGTAACTCGCGGGTCTTCGCTGCTTCCGACATGCCGCCGCCGACCCGCGAGAACGCCCGCCTCGATGTCGAATACCTCGCCGACATGACCGGCTACTGCGCGCTCGCCTGCGCAGGCGGAACACTCGTCCTCTTTACCAGCTACGCCGACATGAACCGCGTTGCCGACGCCACGGGACCGCACTTCGCCGCCGCCGGGCGTCCCTTCCTCGTGCAGGGGCGTGATGGCAGCCGGACTGACCTCATCCAGCGCATGCGGGCCGCCGGCAACGCCGTCCTCTTCGGCACGGACAGCTTCTGGACGGGGGTCGACGTGGCGGGAGACGCCCTTGCCCAGGTCATCATCACGCGGCTGCCCTTCGAGAATCCCACCGAACCTGTGGCCGAGGCCAAGGCCGAGCGGTGCGTCGCGGAAGGACGTAACGCCTTTGCTGAGATCATGTTGCCCAACGCCGTCATGAAATTCCGCCAAGGCATCGGCCGACTCATCCGCACCAAGTCGGACCGCGGGACGATCACCGTCCTCGACTCGCGCATACTGCACAAATCCTATGGCAAGCGCTTTCTCGACATGCTTCCGGTGCCGCGCTGGACGACCTTCAACCGCCGCAACCGAGACACCGTTTTCAAGCCGGTGGTGTGAGCGGCGGGCTGTAACCGTCCGGTTTTTCTTTTCAATTCCGGGCAACCCCGCCAGTTTTCCGGTGTGGCGGCGAAAACGCAGAAAACCGGCGCCGTCTTCCGCACGGAAGGGGTGACAAAGGTCTACGACATGGGCGAGGTGAAGATCCACGCTCTGCGCGGAGTGGACATGGCGCTTTACGCCGGCGAACTCATGGTCTTGCTCGGGCCCTCCGGGTGTGGGAAGTCGACCCTCCTCAACATCCTCGGAGGGCTCGACACGGCGACGGACGGCACCGTGACCTACCGCGACAAGGACCTCACGCGGGCCGACGAGCGCGCGTTGACGCGCTACCGCCGCCACGAGGTCGGCTTCGTCTTTCAGGCGTATAACATGATTCCCAGCCTTACGGCGCGGGAGAATGTCGCTATCGTCACGGAAATCGCGGAGAACCCCATGACACCGGAGGAGGCGCTCGGTCTGGTTGGGTTGGAGGACCGCATGGACCACTTTCCCTCGCAACTTTCCGGCGGACAGCAGCAGCGCGTGGCCATTGCGCGCGCCATCGCAAAGCGGCCGACGGTTCTGCTTTGCGACGAACCTACCGGGGCACTCGATTCGAAAACGAGTGCCGCCGTCCTCGAAGCCATCGAAAACATCAACCGCGAGCTGGGCACCACAACCGCCCTCATCACGCACAACGAGGTCATCGGCGAAATGGCCGACCGTGTTGTGCGCATGAGCGATGGAAAGATCGTGGACGAACAACGCAACGACTCGCGGCGCGCGCCGGGCGAGCTGGAGTGGTGACATCCGATGCGCGCCCTGCACCGAAAGCTCCTCCGCGATGTCGCGGCCATGAAGGGCCAGTCGGCGGCGATTGCCGTGGTCGTCGCGGCGGGGGTCATGATCCTGATTGTATTTGTCACTACATACGACGCGCTCACGCTCACGCAGAAGCGGTTTTATGAAAACCAGCAGTTTGCCGAAGTCTTCGCCGACCTCAAGCGCGCGCCCAATCACGTCGCCGAACGGTTGCGCGCCGTCGATGGTGTCAATCACGTGGAGACGCGTGTGTCCGCCCCCGTCCGTATCGAAATTCCGGGATTTGACGAACCCGTGCGCGGGCGCGTTGTCTCCCTGCCGGAAGAACACGAGCCCCTCGTCAACCGCCTCTACCTGCGCGAGGGCACCTTCCCGCCGCCGTGGCGTGCGGACGCCGCCGCCGTCAACGAGGTGTTCGCCGAGGCCCACGGACTGGGGCCGGGCGACACCTTCGAGGTGATCATACGCGGGCAGTTGGAGGCGCTCACCGTATCCGGAATCGTCCTGTCCCCGGAGTTTATCTACCAGCTCGGCCCGAATGATCTTGTGCCCGACTACAAGCGCTACGGTGTGCTCTGGATGCGCGAGCGCGGGCTCGCCAAAGCGTTTGCGATGGACGGTGCCTTCAACAACGCCGTTTTTACCCTGCGGCCGGACGCCTCCGTCGACCGGGTCATTGAAGCGGTCGACGCAATCCTCGCCCCCTACGGCGGCATCGGCGCCTACGGGCGGGAGGACCAATTGTCCCACCGTTTCCTCCAGGAGGAACTGGAACAGGTGCGGACGATGGCCACGGTGCTTCCGGTGATCTTTCTCGGCGTCGCGGCCTTTCTCCTGCACGTGCTCATGGGGCGGATCATCCGCACGCAGCGCGAGCAGATCGCCGTCCTCAAGGCCTTCGGCCATACCAACGGGGAGGTCGCGGCGCACTACGCGCTCTTCACCGGCGTGATCGTGTGCGTCGGCGCGGTCGTCGGTGTGGCCCTCGGCGCATGGGTGGCCGACGGTCTGGCCCGTTTATACATGGAGTATTTCCGGTTTCCGGAGATCAGTTTCCGGCTTCAGGGATGGGTGCTCGCGGTGGCGTTTGTCGTGGCGGGCGGGGCGGCCTTTCTCGGGGCCTATGGCGCAGTGCGCTCGGCTGTATCGCTGCCGCCCGCCGAGGCCATGCGCCCGCCGCTGCCCGAGCGGTTTCACCGCGGTCTGCTCGAGCGCTCCGCACTCTGGCCGCACCTCAGTCAATCCACCCGTATCATCTTCCGAAATCTCTCGCGCCATCCGCTCAAATCCGGGTTCTCCGTTACCGGCATCGCCCTCGCCGGCGCGCTCCTCCTTGTCGGTAGCCAAATGTTCAAGGCCATCGACCACATGGTGGATTTCCAATACAGGTTCGTTCTCCTCATGGACATGCACCTCACTTTCACAGAGCCCACGCCGGAGCGCGCCGCCCGTGAGTTGCTCCACATGCCGGGCGTGCGGTATGCCGAGGGCTACCGGTCCGTTCCGGTGCGGCTCGTCAACGGGACCGTCGAATATCAGACGAGCCTGCTCGGGATCGACAGCGCTTCGCGCCTGCGCGGTGTCGTCGACTCTGAGAAGCGTCCCGTGCCGGTGCCGCCCGAAGGGATGCTCTTGACGACTTACCTCGCGGACTACCTCGGGATCCGTCCGGGGGACACCGTGGACGTCGAGATCCTCGAGGGGCGGCGGCGAACCCTGCCGGTTCCGCTCGCCGCTGTCGTCGAGGAACCCATCGGCGTGAGCGCCTACATGGAGCGCCGCGCCGTCAACCGTTTGATGCGCGAGGGACCTGCTGTCACCGGAGCGTGGATTCTCGCCGACGACGACCAGCGCGACACGCTCTTCCGTGAACTCCGCAACCTCGCGCGGGTCGACGGTATCGGTCTCATCCGCGACGCCGAGCGGGCTTTTCGAAGACACCTTGACGACACTTTGCTCGCCTTCATGGGGGTCGTCGTTCTTCTCTCCGTGTCCATCGCCTTCGCCGTCATCTACAACAACGCGCGCATCGCCCTCGCCGAGCGCATGCGT
>SKLD01000507.1 GCA_007123395.1 Opitutales bacterium | reverse complement strand
GTGCTCCGGTTCTATCCGCGCCCGCTTCGCTGACCGGAGCACGGGTTTTCATACCCGTGTCTCGGTCCATCACGGACAAGAAAGTCCGTGCTCCGGTTCTACCCGTGCCCGCTTCGCTGACCGGAGCACGGGTTTTCATACCCGTGTCTAGGTCCATCACGGACAAGAAAGTCCGTGCTCCGGTTCTATCCGCGCCCGCTTCGCTGACCGGAGCACGGGTTTTCATACCCGTGTCTCGGTCCATCACGGACAAGAAAGTCCGTGCTCCGGTTCTATCCGCGCCCGCTTCGCTGCGTGAATCCGCGGGCGTGGCCTGTCCCGGGACCGCGCGGGAGGCTTTATCGCAATCTTAAAAGCTGTAGCGCATGCCCACCTGCCCGGCCCAGCGCGAGGCCAGACCGCGGGGGTGGAAATAGAGGTCGCGTTGCGTCAGCTCGCGGTAGCGATAGGCGTAGTAACCGTAGTCACCGCCTTTGCCCGTGCGCGGGTTTTGGAAGGGGAAATGGGCGGCGTCGCTGAGGACATTGACGTGGTTACCCCCGCGCGGACGTTTTTCCAGGCCCCATGAGCTGCGGAGCAGATTTCCGATATTCTGGATATTGAGCATGAGTTCGATGCGGTGCCCTCCCCAGAGCTTGATCTCATGATTCAGATTCAAATCGAACTGGTGAATATTCGGTGAGCGCCCGGTGTTGCGGGGGACAACTTGCCCCTTGTAGTTGGCCAAACCGGGCGTGTTTTCCACAAACTCCATGAAGGCCGCGCCCTCGGTGTCGCGGAACTGGTTGTTGTTCCCCCATGATACCAGTGGATCATCGAGTCCGGTGGGAATGTAGAGCAGATCGTTGTCCCCCACCCCGTCGCGGTTCATGTCGAGGTTAATGCCGCCAAAGTGGTAGCTGTAGGGACGACCGCTTCTTCCGTCATAGACAAGCGTAGCCCGCGTGCGGTGCCTATCGGTCCAGCGGATGCGGTAGGTCAGCGAGCCGACGACGCGGTGCCGGGTCTCGAAGCTCGATGTTCCCAAAATATCATCATTCGGATTGAACGCGGTATTGTTGGCCCAGTTGGCGAAGGCGCTTGCCGCCGTCCCGTCGGTGACCGTGAGGGAGCGGCTGTAGGTGTAGCCGATGCGCCAGCCAAAGCTTTCGCGGAGCGGCTGTTCCACGAGCACGGTGTATTGATAGCCGCGCCCCTTCGTCGTGTTGCGCAACTCGAAGACGTCGCGGTATCCCGGCTCACGCCAGCGGTAGGAAGGATCCACGCCCACAGTGGCGTTGGTGTAGAGTTCACGTCCGTCGGGCAAACGCCCCTCGAAGAGATCACGCTCCTCAAGGCGAAGATTTTGGTGAACGTAGTGAATATCGTATGCCGTCCACGACCATGCGCCCTCGAGGGTCAGGGTCATCCCGGTCTCGGGAACACGGAAGTCAAAAGCAAGATTCGATTTCCAGTCGGTCGGCATTTTGAAGTCATCCGCGAGGTAGTTGACGTTGACATCTCCCGTCTGGCTGGGGTCACCGATATCCGCGAAATACTGTTCATTCATCCACTCCGCCGTCTCCGACGGTTCGAGCGCCACGGGGGGGCTATCCTGCCGGGCCCCGGTGAGGTAAAAGAGTTTCGTCAACCCGTTGTCGACGTAAGTGGACGCCAACCAGACATGGGGCGCGGTGCCATAAAAAAGACCGGCGCCCCCGCGCATCTGCACGCGCCGCTCATCATCGAAGGCATAGTTGAAACCGGCGCGCGGCTGGATGACGTAGTTGCCGTCGACGGTGTTTTGATTGGAGGTACCGAAAACCTCCTCGAAAGAGCGCGGATTCTCCTCGATCGACGCGCGTGCCTCGGGCGGCGCACGGTTGACGAAGGGAATGTCCACGCGCAAGCCGAAGTTCAGGCGCAGGCGGTTGTTCACGTGCCAGTCGTCCTGGATAAAAAGGCCGAGGTTGGTGAGCTTGAAATCAGCGGCTCCGCTGAGGCCCGGGGCAGGCGTCTCCATTTGAAAGCCGGCCGCATCGCTCGGGTCGAGAGGCACTCCGTTCTCCTCAAAACCCATGGCGGCAAGGAAGAACCGGGGATGATCGAATCGCCACGAACCCTTGGGATTGCGCAAGAAAAGATTCCAGTTGTCCACCGCCTCGTATTGCACGCCAAACGAGATTTCGTGGCTCTCACCCACCCATGATCCCTTCCAGTGGATCAAGGTGGTGTCGACCTCCAGTTCGCTCTGTTGGTTCGCGCCGAAAAAGAGGCTCACATTGTCCGGGCGGGTGAGAGGCCCGTCATAGCGGTTGGGAACGGACTGGATCGTGATATTGGGGAGAATCTCTTCGTGCCGCCGGATTCGGCTTTGGGTCTTCAAGGAGAGGCGGAGTTCCGAGCTAAAGCTGTCGCCGAAGCGGCTGAACAACTCAAACGTGTAGTCCTCAAGCAGGCTCTCCCACGTGTACCAGGAGGAGGTGAAGCTCGTGTTCGGTGACCCGGGAAAGACCGGGTCGCGCCCTTCCACGCGGTTGTAGCGCGCCGAGAGGCGGTGGTTTTCATTGATGATCCAATCGAGCTTCAAAAAGTATTTGTCATCCTTAAGCGAGTTGTCGCCGGGCTCGCGGATTTCCCCGATGTCAAAAGGCGTGACGAAAAAGCGGGTGGCGTCGATGATATTTTGAACAACCTCCGGGTCCGGCACGATGTTCACTTCCTCGCCGACAAACGATTCCTCGACCTTCTCGTAAAGAGCGAAGAAAAAGAGCCGGTCGCGGATAATCGGCCCGCCAAGGGTGAAGCCTGCGGTATATTCCGTGAAATCGGTGAATGTGATGGGAGTATCCGAGTCGACTTGGGTGAGGCTACCGACCATGGAATCGTTACGGTAATAGCCGAACACGCTTCCGCGGAACTCATTCGTACCGCTGCGTGTCACGGCCGAAATGGAGGCACCGGTGAATCCGGCGTTTTCCACATCGTAGGGCGAGAGGCGAACGGAGACCTCGGCAATGGCTTCAAGCGAAAATGGTTGCTTGAGCGCGGGCAGACCACTGGGACTCAAACCGAAGGTGTCATTCGTTGGCACCCCGTCAATCAAGAGCGAGTTATAGCGGGTGTTCTTCCCTCCGGCGGAAATCTGGCCCGTGTCGCGGTCGAAAATGGCAACCCGGGGATCCATGCGCGTTATATCACTGAGGGAGCGGGTGACCGAGGGGAGGGAGGCAATCGCCTCGCCGTCCAGCGTCGTGCCGGACCCCATGAAATCCGAAGAGAAGAGGAAACTTTGCTCGCCTGCCCGCACCTCAAAGGCGTCGAGTTCGAACACATCATCGGTGTCGTCCATGAGGGTCACGTTCACGGTACGCGTCTGTCCGAGAGCAAGAAAGAGATTTCCTTCGCGGGCAGTCATGTAACCCGGAGCGGAAACGGTCACACGGTAGGGACCGCCGACCCGTAATCCGAGAAAACGAAATCGCCCGTTGTCTTCGGTCAACGCCGTTTGCAGGCCCCCTGTTTCCTCATGGAGAACCTCCACCGTGGCACCGCCGATCCCGCGTCCGGCGGGATCAAGGACACGTCCTCCCAACCCCGAGGAAGTCACACTCTGTGCGGAGAGCGGCGAGACGGGTGGAATCATGGCACAGACCAGAAGGGCCACAAAAATGCCCGGAAAAGACAAAGCGTGGCGGAAAATGGCAAAGCGGGACATACGGTGTGATTTTGCAGGAGGAACGTTGAGCGATGATGGAAAAAGGGGCGGTCCCGCGCAATGGAGAGACCGCCCCCGAAACAATTGGGTTATTCGAAGAACAGACCGGTTGTGCCGTCCTCAAAATAGAACACGCCGCCTAGGTCAACGCGGCTCCAAACGTATTCGTCGACCACCACGCTGTAAAACCATGCGCCTGTGTCGGGATGTCCGCCCGCGTGATACACCCAGCCCAGCTCCGGATGATACATCCACGGATAGAGCAAAACGTGCACATAACCCACCATGGGATGAAAAGCCCACGAGGGAGAGAAAAGGTAGGTCTCACCCAACTCCGGATGGTCGACCCAGCCGGACTCAAAAACACTCGTTTGTGTGATGAGAAAATCATGCACTTGGTAGGTGGCGCCCTGGCCGGAATCCGGACCTTCGGAGGTGTAGCGAAAGGCGATGCGCACCGTTTCCCCCGCCCATGCATCAAGGCTGATCGGGCCGGAAGACGTAATCGCGTAGTCCGCCTCAGACAATACTCCGCCCAGCGGAGTCCATGTGGCGCCGGCCGGACTTCCGCCCGTCCAGTCCGTCGAGAGCAGGACCTCGAGATCCGGGCCGGCGAAATTGCGCGCGGTCACGTATTCAAAAAGGATGCCCTGCT
>SKLD01000241.1 GCA_007123395.1 Opitutales bacterium | reverse complement strand
TCGCAACCGACCGAAATCCGCCGCGTTCACCTTGGGCCGGAAGACGAGGGTTTTACGTGGAGCGAGGCCAACTATGACGAGAAGGCCGTCACGATTTTGCGCGACGCCGGGCTGATGCTGGCACCGTTCCAGACGTGGACCCAAGGCGGGCACGAATCGCACATGCAGTTGCTCAGCTTCGGGCGCGACTCCCTCGAGAAAAACGGAACCATCGCCCACTCGGTCGCCGCGCGCCGCGCCACCGCACTGGATGAGACCCACTTGGTTTCCGTTTCCGCGCGGGAACTGTTTGTCATTGATGTAACCGACCGGGACGCGCCGGTGGAACGGGCCAGTGTCACGCTTTCATGGCGCACGGACCGTGTATTTCCGATACCGGGATATCTGCTGCATCTGACGGACGGACCTGAGCTGTGGGGCGGAGATTCTGCCGCGCGGCTGACGGTGACGTCGGCGGACGCTCCCGACCGTGTCGCGGGCGAACTGGACCTTGGTCCGGAACGTATCCTCGACGCTGTGTGGGAAGACGGCTTCTTGCAACTTGCGCGTACAAACCGGGCATGGGGACCGTATTGGTGGTGGTGGCGCGAACCTTGGCCCGGCAGGGGCGGCGAGGATGACCCGCCCTACGTCCTCTTGCAGACCATTGACCTGCGCGATCCGCGGAATCCCCGCCTTGGCGAAGCGTGGACGATTGAAACGAAGAGCCCCTACATGGAGGTGCTGGGCACGTTTCCGGTAGCCGAAGACACGCGTGTTTGGGTGTTGGGAAGTGTGCCCTTCGGATGGTATTGGGCGACGGACGTTCCCGGGACGGACGGCGCGGGGGCACAGGATGAACGTGCCGTCCTGTTCGCGGCGGCGCGGGTGGACGGAGAGGGTGCGGTGGAAGAGCGGTCGCTCATCAAGGTGCCCGTGGACGAAGGTGCTGCGCTGAGCGCGACCGGGTTGGGCGGGCGCATCTTCCTCTCCATGGAGGAGTATCGCTACAGCGAGACACGGCCGTCGTGGCGTGTTTACTATAATACGCGCGTGGTGGATTACGCGGACCCCGGCAACCCTGTCGTCTCCCGCGCCCACCCGATGCCGGGCATCGTTGAGTCCGTCGCGGAGGCCGGTGAGGGCGGTGTCTATGTGATCGCTTTGCAGCGCTATTACCGGCAGGAACCGTCTTTCACGCTGCACACGCATGCGCACGGGCTGTATTTTGACGGCGCTTCGATGTATTTGCTGGCTGATACGGATTTGCCGGGCGGTTGGGGGGCGCATGCTTCCACCGGGTTGCTCCTTGCCTCGACGGACAATGACCACCGCGGGCAGGCCTACGGGCTGGAAATCCGGCGGTTCGACCCACGCGGCGGCTTCCGGCTTGAAGCTCGCATCGAGGCGGAGAATCCGATTCATTCCCTGCGGGCGGAGGAAGGGGCGTTTTATGGCGCTCTTTCCGAAGTCCTCCTGCGCATGCGGAAAACGCCGGATGGTTGGAGGCAGGCGCGCTGGTCTGTATCCTCCCGTCTTTGGCTCAACCTCACTCATGCGGCGTTCGCCGACGGCAAGGTGTATTTTCCGCTTGGCGTTTACGGTGTGTTGGCTGTCGATTTGAATGAGGAAGAGGAGCGCGTGGCGGACGGATTCGCCGCCGTTGCCGCTGACAATGCCACGGGCGACGGCTGGGCGCACGCGGTTTCCGCCGGTCTTCGCCGCGCGACGGCGGGGGAAAGTGATGCCGTAGGTAAACTGGTGGCGCGCGACTGGCTCTTCCGCTCCTCCGGGTTCGACCGTATCGATCCGTCCGCCCGTGATCTCGGCGACGGCTGGCGTCATTCGCGAAGGTTCGGTCTGCACACGGAGATGCTCGCACCGTGGGTGCTTTTGGACGGCTACGGCTGGCTTCACCAAGCGCCAACCGCCCGTGAAGGGCACTACTTGTACCACGAGGACCGCAGTTGGTTCCACACCAACGCGGAGTTGTATCCCTTCCTCTACTGTTTCGGTGACCGCCGATGGTTCCGCGCCCGCCGGACGGACGGCGGTGTGTCGTGGGATCCGCTGGCGGCGGGAGAGCGGTAGAGGGAAAAGCTGCCTCGGCGTAGAGCATCGTATTTCAGGGGACACCCTCGGCAGTTGCCTGCCGACGGGTGCGCGGCGTGAGTAGCCGGAGGGTTTCATCCCCCGACATGGCGAAGGGCAAAGTTCCGCCTATCGCACACCAGACGGCCCCGCCCCGCGAAACCTTCTTTTCGGCTTTCCCGGGCGGCGGGCAACCGTTTTTCTTTGCTTGGGCGGCAAAATGGCCGCTGCGCCATCTCTTCTTTCACCAAACCCAACCCGTCTATGATCCTCGTTCCGGAAAAACTGAAAGCACTCCGCCTTGAAATGGCCGCCGCCCTCGGCGAGGGCCGCGCCGCCGAAGCCGCCGAACGCGCGGCGCGCATCTCCGTCGGCCGCGCCGCCGACACCCTCGCCCAGGCACCGCGCGAGAGCATCGTGCCGTGTCTGCGTAAGATGAATCCCGACCGCGCGGGCGAGATCATCGCGCGCATGCCCACACGCCTCGTCGCCGATGTGCTCTCCGCCGCCAATGCAAAGGCCGCCTTCGCCCTGCTCAGGCACGTGCCCATCGACCGCGTGGCCGACATTACGCCCCTCCTTGCCGAAAAACGGCGCGCGGCCTACCTCGCCCATCTCAGCGACGAGGACCGTCGCGAGATCGAAGGCCTCGAACGCTACGCCGCCGACGAGGCCGGGGCGCTCATGACGACGGACTTCTTCGCTGTCGAAGAAAAGACACCGGTGGGCGAGGTGATAGCGGCGGTGGAGACACTGCCTGTGCACCATGAGCAGCGCTCCGACATCTACGTCGTCGACGGCGAGGGAACACCCGTTGGCATGATCACTCTGCGCGAACTCCTCTCCCACGAAACGACCGCCGCCGTGGGCACGGTGATGAACCGGCGCGTCGCCGCCGTACCCGACCGCCACCCCGCCGCGGAGGCCGCGCGCATGCTTCTCAACCGCCGCCAGCTCTCCCTGCCCGTGATCGACGCAAACAACGCCATGATCGGGATTATCACCCTCGACGACGCCGCGCGCGTGCTGAACCGCAGCCTCGCCGATCAGTTTACCGCCCTCAACGCGGGCTCGAAGGAAGAGAGCTTTTTCACGCCGCCCATGGGGTCAGTGCGTATGCGTCTGCCGTGGATGGCGGCCAACATCTTTCTCAACCTCGGTGCGGTCTTCGTCATCTCCGGGTTCGAGGACACCATCGCGCAGGTCGCCATCCTCGCGGCCTTTCTGCCCATGATCACGGACATGGGCGGCAACGTGGGCATTCAGGCACTCTCCGTCTCCATCCGCAGCATCGCCCTCGGCGAAGCGCGTCTGAACGAGTTCTGGAAAGCCACCCGCAAGGAGATCGTCATCGGCCTTGTCAACGGCGCGTTCCTCGGCGTGCTTTTTGCCGTCGTTGCCTACGTCTTGCAGGGGAACGCATGGATGGGCCTCGTCGCGGGCATTGCCCTCGCGTGCAACGTCTTCCTCGCCGGCATCGTCGGTGGCACGCTGCCTTTTCTCATCAAAAAGCTGGGCAAGGATCCCGCCATGATGACCGGCCCCGTCCTCACCACCATCACCGATATCACGGGCGTGAGCATTTATCTCGGCCTTAGCACGCTCTTTATCGTGAAAATTCTTGGTGCGGGATAAGGGCAACGCATGGTAAGCGTTTTGGCGTGCCGCGCGGGCGTCCCGCATTCACACGGTCCCGGTGATGCGGGGCGCTCGCTTCGCCGCCGGGCCTTGCCCCCGACCGGAGAGCGAACGCCACTTACCGAATAGAGCAGCCTTCACGCGCACCGCCGCCGACTAAGGTTGCTTTGCGGTGTCTTCAGTGTTACGCTGCATAACGTTATTAGAATCACCGATAATGGTAACCAAAAGGAGCTATGACAACGCAGACACAAAAAGCTATTCAGGCGGGTAACATTCTGGTGGTGGCGGCGAATGCCAGCCACGCTCGGCTCTTCGCGCGGGAGAAGAAATTCGGTCCGCTTCGCGAGTTGGAGACGCGTATCCACCCCGAATCACGCATGTACGGTCGGGAACTCGACCGCGACGCGCCGGGGCATGTCTTCCAATCCGGCAACCCCTCCGAGGATTCGATGGGCGAGGCCTCGGACTCCAAGCGGCGGGAGGCGGAGAAGTTTGCCCGCGAGATCGCCGCCGAGCTGAAAAAGGCCCGCAGTCGCGGTGCCCTCGAGCGCCTCATCCTTGTTGCTGAACCAAGCTTTCTCGGCCTCCTCCGCGCAAATTTGGACGATCCGACGCGCGCCAAGGTGGTGTTGGAGGTTCCCAAGAACCTCGCCACAGAGACGCCGCAAACCATTCAGACGGTGATCGATGCCGCCTTTTGATGCGGCTCTTCACCATGCATGCGGCTTGAAGAAGCGCCGTTAGGAGGCGCTCCCTAGGTGTTTTGCCCGGCGAACTGGCGGTAGAGGGCGGCGTAGTGGCCGTCGCGGCGCAGCAGTTCGGTGTGGGTGCCGCGTTCGACGATGCGTCCGTGTTCGAGGACGAGGACGAGGCCGGCGCGCCGGATGGTGGAGAGACGGTGGGCGACGACAAAGGAGGTGCGGTCTTGGAAGAGGCGTTCAAGGGCGGCTTGGAGGCGCACTTCGGTGACGGTGTCGACGGAGGCGGTGGCTTCATCGAGGACGAGGATGCGCGGATCGACGAGGAGGGCGCGGGCGAAGCAGACGACTTGGCGCTGGCCGAGGGAAATGCCCGTGCCGCGCTCGCCGATTTCGGTGTGGAAACCGTCGGGCATGGCTTCAACGAGGTCGGTGCAGCCGAGCGCCTCGACGGCGGCCTTTACCTCGTCGTCCGTGGCGTCCGGGCGGGCGATGCGGATGTTGTCGATGACGGTGCCGCTGTAGAGAAAGTTGTGCTGGAGGACGAAGGCCATCTGCGTGCGCACGGAAGCGGACGTGAGCCCGCTGATGTCGCGGCCGTCGATAGTGACGCGCCCGGACGTGGGCGGATAAAACTTGCCGAGGAGGTTGATGATCGTGCTTTTGCCGCTTCCGGTGTGGCCGACGAGCGCAACAACCGTGCCGGGCGGTGCGTCGAAGCTTATGTTACGGAGGACCGGCTCTTCGGGTCGGTAGCCGAAGGTAACGTCCTCGAAGCGCACGTGCCCCGTGAAGGGCGGGGCTTCGGCGGCATCCGGCGGGTCGGACCACTCGGGTTTGCGGTCGAGGAGACGGAAGACCCGTTCGGCCCCGGCGACGGCGCTGAGCGCGGCGGTGAACTGGCGCCCGAGTGCGGCGATGGGGGAGAAAAAGAGATTGGCGAGGAAGAAGAAGACGATGAGGTCGCCGACTTCCATGCCCCACGACGGGTTGAGCGCGCCATATCCGCCGATGATGACAATCGTGGCGATAAAGCACTGCGCGTTGAGTTCGAGGAGCGGAATGTAGAGAGCGACGTTGCGGGCCAGCCCCATGTTGTATCCCGAGTGGTCGCGGATGAGGTCGCGGAAGAGTTCGGCGTTGCGCTCTTCCCGCGCGAAGCCCTGTGTCACCTGAATGCCCTTGACGCTCTCCGCGACGGTCGCCGTGACGCGCGAGAAACTTTCCTGCAAGAGGCGGGAGGCGTGCCCGATACGGCGGCTGAAGTGCCGGTTGATGAAGTAGACAATGGGTGACAGCGCGACGATGACGGAAAAGAGCTTCCAGTTGTAGTAGGCCATGACCGCCCCCGCGCCGATCATTTGGCCGCATTGCACGAGGGAGACAAAAATGACGTTCTGCGCGCCCTGGCGCAGGGCTTCCATGTCGGAAGTGAGGCGCGAGAGGATGCTCCCCAGCTTGGTGCGGTGGAAATACGCCATGGGCAGGGTGAGGAGGTGGGCGAAGACGGCCTGCCGGAGGTCGCGCACGACGGATTCCCCCAGCTCAAGAGCGAACCGCTGGCGGAAGTGCATCGTCACCTGCGTGAGGAGCGCGAAGAGCCCGAAGCCCGCCGCCGCCAGTAGCGTGGCGGAGCCGTCGCCGCGCGTGATCGGCCCGTCGATGATCGCGCCCACCATCCACGCCAGCGCGGGGATCTGCATCGACCGGGCGATAACGCAAAAGAAAAGCCAGTTGCGTTTGCGGCTGTAAGGCTTCGTCCACCCGAACAAGCGCAGAAAAACCTTGAGGTTGAAGCCGCGCTTGGCGGGATCATCGTCCTCTTCGCGCGTTCGCTGGTCGGCGCGGGCGAGGGAAAGGTCGTGGCGCACGCCGTCGTTGAGCGATTTCGCCTCGACGTCCGTCATTTTCCCGCGGAAGGCGCGTTGCGGCGGTTTGTCGCTCACCGTGCCCTCCTTCGCCGCCGGGTCGCCGAGAGGAGGGCGAGGCTTTCGGGATCGACGGACTGGCTCGCGATGGCGGCGCGGTAGAGCCCGTCGGTGCTCATCAGTTCGTCGTGTGTGCCGAATTGCAGAATACGACCATGGTCGAGAAGGAGAATGCGGTCGGCGCGCCGCAGCGTGCTGAGGCGATGTGCGACGATGAACGTAGTGCGGCCCTCGATGGCGCGGTCGATGGCTTCGAGGATCTCGTGCTCGGTTTCGGGATCGATGGCGGCGGTGGGGTCGTCGAGAAGAAGGATGGCAGGCTCGAGGAGAACGGCGCGCGCGATGGCGAGCCGCTGCCGCTGCCCGCCGGAGAGGTTCATGCCGCTTTCGCTCAGGACGGAGTCGTAGCCCTGCGGTATTTGCATGATGAAGTCGTGCGCGCAGGCGATCCGCGCGGCGCGTTCGATTTGCTCCCGTGTGGCACCGGGGTGGCCGAAGGCGATATTCGCCGCGACGGTATTGGAGAAGAGGAAGTTCTCTTGGAAAACAACGCCGATGTTACGCCGCAGTCGCTCCAGCGAGAGAGCCCGCAGGTCGTGCCCGTCGAGGAGAATGCGGCCTTCGCGGGGATCGTAGAAGCGCGGGATGAGGCTCATGACGGCGCTCTTCCCTGCCCCCGTCGCCCCCGCCACGGCTATGACTTCGCCGGGCCGCACGTCGAAGGTAATCTCTTCGAGCACCGGCTTGCCGTCGCTGTAGGCAAAGGTAACGTCCTCAAAGGTGAGGCCGCCGCGGATGCGGTCCGGCTCGACGGGGCGGTCGGGCGATTTGACGTCCACGGGCGTATCGAGGATCTCGAAAACACGGCGTGCTCCTGTGAGGGCCTGCTGGATGGAATCGGCCACGCCCGCGATGTTGGCGATCTGCCCGCTGAACTGTTGCAGGAGACCCGCGAAGACAACGAGTCCCGCCCCGATGGGCAACTCGCCCTGCGAGACAAGGTAGCCTCCGTAGGCGAGAAGCACGACAAGATTGACCTGCGTGAGATACCCGATCGCCGGCGAAAATGTGCTCACAATCCAAAAGATGCCCTGCCGCTGGCGGCGGACTTCCTCGTTGCGTTGCCGGAACTCTTCCTCCCGCGCGCCTTCGAGGTTAAACCCTTTGATGACTTGGATGCCTTGAATGTTTTCCGAGAAACTGAGGATGAGGTTGTCAAGGAGTTGGCGGCTCTTGAGGTAGGCGGGGTGGAGCAGTTTGGAGAACGTGGCCGAGAGGATCCAGAGAACGGGCGTGGTGGCGAGGCAGGCGAGGGTCAGCCCGACGTGCATGTTCATCATGTAGACCAAATAGACCGCCAGCGACACCACCATGATGAATACCTGGATGATCACTTGGTCGATGAACATGCGTACCGCCTGCACGTCGCCCGTCACCCGGTTGATGAGCGTGCCGCTCGCCGTGCGGTCGAAGAACCGGAAGGAGAGCTTTTGCATTTTCTCGTACACTTGCGCGCGCAGCCGCATCACGATGTCCACATGCACCAACCGGCCCACCGCCATCTGGTAGGCATACTCCAAGAACGCCCGGATGAGCGCGAAGCAGGCAATGGCCCCGCCGAGAATGAGAATGACGCGCACCGGCTCGGTCTCGGGCCCGGGGGCGAGGCCTAACGGCCAGCGTGCCTGGTCCGTGCCCCGCACCGTATCACTCAGAAAGTCGATGGCGAGCCCCACGAGTCCATATCCGCCGATGGTCAGGGTAAGAATGCACACTTGCGTGGCGATCACCTGGATGGAGCGCCTGCGGAACTGCCACGAAAAGCGGAGCAGCCGGAGGATCAGCTGCCAATTCGTGGGACCGGTGGCATGGGCTTTGGCTTGGTGTTGGTCGTTGAAGGGGTTCATGCTTGTCCGCGCTTGGGACCCGCGGAAAAGGCTCTCAGTGTTTCATACGCTGCTGTCGGCCTTTCGTAATGTAAAGCCTCAAGAACGGCAAAATGCATAGGACCCCCTCTTTCGCCGTTGAGGAGAGGGGGCGTGTGGGGATTACTAATATTCCCGTAATAAAAACAACAACAACAAACGACCGAAATAGTGTCGGAGCGGCGTCCGCGTCTTTTTCCTTGGATTCGGACGGGGCTTTGTTTCGGATGCCGGAATGATGCATTCGATTGAGGCATTTGGCGCGGTTTCCGGTAACGAAAATCTCAACACAAAGGCGATTCAAGCGGCGATTGACGCGCTCGGCGGGGAGGGCGGGCGCGTCACCGTGCCGCCCGGTGTTTGGCGCACAGGCACGGTACGCCTGCGGAGCGGTTGCGAGCTTCACCTCTGCCGCGGCGCGGTGCTGCTGGGAACGAACAACCCGGACGACTACCCGGCGGAATGTCCCGTGGAGAAGGGCGTGGTGCGCAGCCGCCGGGCGTTCGACCGCCGTATGGTCTACGCCTGTGAGGCGGAGGATGTGTCCGTCACGGGTGCCGGTGTGATCGACGGAGCGGGCGGGTGCGGCGACCATGTATTTCCGCGCGGGAGCGAGGGGCGGCCCGCCAATATCCAGTTCGTCGCCTGCCGCCGCGCGACCGTGCGCGACGTGAGCCTGCACCGCGCCGGATCATGGATGCAGCAGTATCTCGCTTGCGAAGAACTGTTTCTGCACAACCTCCGCGTCTGGAACCATGGCAATAAGACGAATGACGGACTCGACATCGACGGGTGTGCCGACGTGCTCGTGAGCGATTGCGATATCGACAGCCACGACGACGCCCTTGTCTTCAAAAGCACCGGTCCGGCAGCCTGTCGCAATATCGCGGTGAACAACTGCCGCCTGCGTTCCAACTGCCACGGAATCAAGTTCGGGACGGAGAGCGTGGGCGGTTTCGAGAACATACGCGTGGCCAATTGCATCGTCTCCGCCTCGCGCGTGGCCGCGCCCATGGAGGGCTTCGCCGAAGGACGGCCCGTCATCACGGGGTGCGCCCTTGAGTGTACCGACGGCGGAATCATGCGCGGAATCTCCCTCACCGGGCTGACGATTGAACGTGCCTTTGTCCCTGTCTTTATCAAACTGGGCAACCGGCACGACCGCCGCGTGGATGAAGATGGTTTCAACGGAGCGGGTGTCCTCGAAGACATCCGCATCGACGATATCTTCCTGCGTTCATGCGGGCCTTTCGCGGCCTCGGTCACGGGGTATCCGGGCCATCCTGTGCGCCGCGTCCGGATCAGCGGACTACGCGCCGTGCACGGCGGCGGGGTCGCGGCCGAAGCCGTCCTCGAGGAGGTCCCGGAAAACAGCGACGCGTATCCGGAGATTAACATGTTCCAAAAGCGCGACGGCAAAGGCACGGGCAAGCACCTCCCCGCATGGGGCTTCTACATCCGTCATGCCGTGGATATTTCTCTTTCCGAAGTCGACTTTCGCCTCCGCGCGCCTGACGCGCGCCATCCCGTTGTGGCGGAGGACGCCGTCGGCCTCATGCTGCGCGATGTGCGTATGGGAGACCTGCGCGACATGGAATGTGTCCGGTGCATTGATTGATTTGAAGTTATTGAACAAGTGCCAGGTGCGGCGGTTGTCAAGGAAAGTGGAATTGCTCGTATTTGACAAGAGGTTGAAGCGGCGTCCGGCCGCTCCCGTAGGCGGACCGGCTTGTCGTCCGACCGGATTCGACGGCGCGGCTTCGGCCTCACCGCGCGTGGTCGAGCGGAGGTCAGCCGTTGCTGTCGATTGACGCCGTTCCTTGTAACGGGTCGTTGCCTCGTGCGGCGGCGTCCGGGCCTTTGCCTTCGACAAGGTAGCAAACCGCTTCCTGATCCTGCGGGTTGGCGAGGAGGCGCGCGCGCAGCCCCAGTTTCTCGAGGTCGATGAATTTCAGGACGTGCCCGAGCGTGGTGTAATCGGGCAGGAAGTCGCCGAGGTGGTTGGGGGCGTCGCGGAAAAAGTCGCGCGCGAAGGCGCATTCCCCGCGCTCCGTGAAAACCGGAACGTAGATGATGTGTTCCTCGACCAGATCCTGGAAGAAGTGGGTGCCGTAGGAGACTTCGGGAATGTGCCCGTGGCCCGCGCTGGAGAGTTCGACGAGGACGTTGGCGTTGTCGATATCCGCGTAGCTTACATTCACGCCGAGATCGACGTTGCTCGAACCCCAGCGACCCGGCCCCATGAGAATGAAATGGCGGGGGGCGACGGCGGGATGCGTGTTGAGCCGCCCCACGACGCGGCCGAGCGTCTTCTTGTCGGGTGGGTAGTCAATATTGGAATACGCCTCGGGATCAATGTAGGCGATGAAGCGGATGGACTCCACGACGCCCCCGGTGATAACGCGTTGGGCGCGGAAGAGGATGCGGTCGTCGGGTATTTTCCTGGGAATCTCCACCGCGACGGCTTGCTCCTGCATCCAGAGCGGGCGGCACTGCAGAAGGTTGACGCGCATGCGCCCGTCCGGCTCGAAGAAGGCCGTGAACTCGATGTCGACGGCGCGTCCGTAGGCTTTTTCGAGAATGGCCAGTATCTCGCCGAGTTTACGCACGAGCGGGGTTTGGCGGATGAGGTTGTTGAAGGTGAGAATGTAATGGCCCGAAGGTTTGAGAAAACGCGTGAAGGGATCCTCGAGGTGCCCGTCCTTCCACCGCGATACAATGTAGTGGAGGTTTGGATAATCGACGCCGTTGAGGACGTCACTCACAGGCAGGGAGACGAAGGTGTTTTCGTCGAGATTGATGACGTCGGCTTCGTGCTGCGAGTATTTCGCGGCCTCGCTGCCGACTTCCGGGCGCAGTTGCGGATGGCTCACGGCGATGAGGCGCGGGTAGTCGCCGCCCACGCGGTCGACGGCGCGGGTGCCGAGGCCGAAGACGAGGCGGATGACGCCTTGGCGCGGATCGATGCGGTCGTTCCACGCGTAGAGGTTCCGCGAGAAGGCGACGCCCGCGAGAGTGGGGAAAAAGTATTTACGGTATTGCGAGCCGGAGACGCGCTGCACGAGCACGGCCATCAGCTCCTCCTTGTTTTCGAGGTTGCGGCGGCGGCGGTAAGAGACGGCGTCGGGTCCGAGCGAGCTGGCGTAGACGAGCTTGATGGCACGCGTGAGTTGTTCGAGGCGCTCGTCGAGGGTGCCTTGGTTGGGGCAGAATTCACTGCGGTATTTGCCCGCGAAAGCCCCGCCGAAGCTATCTTCGAGGAGGCTGCTGGAGCGGACGATGATGGGCACCGGGCCGAAATGCTCAAGCATGTTGCGGAACTGCGCCAGCGTTTCCGGCGGGAAATAGCCCGCAAGGAAGCGCGCCTCCACGTCTTCAAAGGGAGGGGTGGGGCGGTCCGGGCGGGTCGTCTCGATGCGCACGCGGAACAACTCGTTCTGCACGAGGTAGGTGTAGTAGACATCCGAACCGATGAACCACGAGTCGTGTTCCTCGAGGATGGCGGGGTCATCCAACCCGTCGCGTTCGTCTTTGAGGATTTCACGCGCGAGGAGCATGCCCACCGCTTTTCCGCCGATGCGGCCGGAGCCGATCAGGCGCTCGCGGATGTTCAGGAGCGCCTGCAGGTTAAGGTAGCGGGAGCCGAGACGGTTGAAGGTGGGGTCCCGTCCCACGAGCATCCGCACAAACTCCTCCTTGAGCACGGCGAGGTCGTCCTCGATGGGCGCGGAGACGGCGATGGCCCGCTTGAGGCGCTCGTGCAGGCTCTCCCACGGTGAGCCGGTCTTGGCGGCCGGGGCTTCCGGCTGGGTCATGGCCTCGACGCGGTCGCGGTCGAAGGTCGGCCACAACCGGTCTCCGTCGACGCGTTGCAGGGCGAACATGTCGGGGGAATATCGGTCCCAGACTTTGATGAGGCGTAGGAGGCGCTGGCCGCCGCCGCGGAAAAGTTCGATGAACACTTGCGTGGTGTTGTAGACGCGCGCCACCATTTGGTTGCTGTGGCGCTGCCGCAGGATCGCAAAGTAAGCGATCGTGCGCATGTCGTAGAGAAAGGGGCATGCCGTTTGGAAAAAGTTGGCGAGCATGTTCTCCGTGCCCCAGCGCTCCACCAGCTCCGAGAGGCAGTCAAAGACGTAGTATGTGCCGGGGCCCTCAGCCTCCGCGAGCAGGTTCACCTTGCGGGAGAATTGGTCAAAGCCCTCGCCGGGGTCGAAATCGAACCGCCGGATCTCCCCGTCCCCGCGCGGCACAACCTGCTCGTGATTGGCGAAGCGCACATACACCACCTTGCGCCCCTCGCTGTGCGCGCGGCGAAGCATGAGCCCGACAAACTCACGGTAGTCGTCGAGGTCATCCACGTGCCAGACCACGTTGTCGCCCAGCCGCAACTTGTCCATGAGGCGGTCGAGGCCGGGATGGCCGGTGGATGCGAGGCCGCCCAGCGCGGGGAGGGATACACGATACTTGTCATCGGAAGTTGACATGGTCTTCGGTGTAATCGGATATCTGGGTCGAGAAAGACGCGAGGGAAAAATCGCCGGAGGGCCCGGCGGCACCCTCTCCGGTGCAACTGCATTGACTCCATACGAACCAAACAGACCATTCCAGCATGAGCCAGAACAACCGCAATCCCTTCTCCATCGCGCAGGCCCAGTTCGACGAGGCTGCCGAAACGCTCGGTCTCGAGCCCGCCATGCGCGAGCTGCTCCGCTGGCCGCGCCGCGAATACAAGTTCACCATCCCCGTGAAGATGGATGACGGGAGCACGGAGATTTTCCATGGCTACCGGGTGCAATACAACGACGCCCGCGGCCCCTGCAAAGGCGGGCTCCGCTGGCACGTCGAGGAAACCATGGATACCGTCCGCGCCCTCGCCGCCTGGATGACATGGAAGACGTCCGTCGTTGACATCCCCCTCGGCGGCGGCAAGGGCGGCGTCACCTGCAACCCCAAGAACCTTTCCGACGGCGAGAAAGAGCGTCTCGCGCGCGGTTGGATGCGCGTCATGGCGCGTGAGCTGGGCTTCGACCGCGACGTGCCCGCTCCCGACGTCTACACCACACCCCAGATCATGGCATGGATGATGGATGAATACGAGGTCATCACCGGCCGGTCGCACCCTGCGGTCATCACCGGAAAACCACTCCCTCTCGGCGGCTCCCAAGGGCGCAACGACGCCACCGCGCGCGGCGGCGTTCTCTGCGTGGGCTACGCCTGCAAGCGCCTCGATATCGACCCGACCGGCACCTACGCTGTGCAGGGCTTCGGCAATGCCGGGCAGTTCGCCGCCACATTGCACCGCGAACTCCTTGGCGGCGGCAAACTCGTCGCCGTCTCTGACACGAGCGGCGCCATCCATTGCCCTGACGGCATCGATCCCGAAGCTATTGTCGCCCATAAAAACAAGACCGGCAAGGTCCTCGGGTTTCCGGGCTCAAAGGAGATCGACGCCGATGTCCTCCTTGAACTCGACGTTGACATTCTTTACCCTGCCGCCCTTGAAAATGTCATCAATCGGCAAAATGCCCCGAACATAAAAGCGAAGATCATTTGCGAGCTGGCCAACGGACCCACCACGCCCAACGGCGACCGCATTCTCTACGAAAAGGGCGTGCACGTCATTCCCGATTTTCTCGCCAACGCCGGCGGCGTTACCGTGAGCTACTTCGAGCAAGTGCAGAACCACGCCAATTACTACTGGTCCCTGGAGGAAGTACACACGAAACTCGATTACCATATGTCGCGGGCCTATGACGCCGTCCACGAAATGCACGACGAACAGAAGGTCCACATGCGCCAGGCCGCTTATCTCGTCGCCGTCTCCCGCGTCGCCGAAGCCGTCAAACTACGCGGTTGGCTATAGGAAGGGGTCGCGGCCAGACCTCGGGTCGGCCGAGCGGCGGGCGCGGCCTTGGGTGCGGCAACGGGCGACCTGCCGGAGCTTCCTCTTCCGAGGAGCGGGGCAGCGCCTTGGACTGCGGCGGGCAGTACCGTGCGTCGCCGACGTCTTCACTCCCGTGGGTCTTCCACCGCACAATAACCCGTTCGCGAGCGCGCCACCGCCAGATCCACGTTGTCGAGGAATTCGACGGGCCTGCACGGCGGCGGACGCTTCAACTTGGCAAGAATCCCCGCCCCTTCTCCCTCTTCCAGCCAATCGCGCGTTCCCAGCGCACGACCCTCCGTCAGAAACCGCGCGCGCAGCCGCAGCAACTCGTGCGGCTGCAGCTCTCCGCCGTTCTTCACCGCTTCCAGCAGCGCCTCCGGGTCGATCCTCGCGCCCGTTCCGTCGCCTTTCGACCCCGCTCCTTTCCCGAACATCAGCAGACGGTAGCGCGCGAGCGCCTCCGCCCGGTCCTTCGCCCCGGGAAAGCAGGCAGCCAGCGCGCGACAGAGAGACTCCTTCCTCGCCAGCGCCTCCGTGTAGCCGCACCAGCGATAGTTCTCCGGCAGCTCCGCCAAGCCCGCCCGCACCGCGTTCAGATCGATGTAGGCCGCGATCAGCCCCACCAGCCACGGCGTGTCCTGCACAAGCACACTGCCGAAGCGCTCCGCCCACAGCGTCCCCGCCGTCCCGTGCGCGAGGTTGAACCACCGCGTGTAGCGCTGCCGCAAGGTGCGCATGAACTCCGAGATGTCCCCC
>SKLD01000392.1 GCA_007123395.1 Opitutales bacterium | reverse complement strand
TTCCCGGTAGTGCAGGGGCGTGGCGGGAACGAGGCCGAGTATGCCGGGACGCACCTTGAATACGGTCGACATGCCGCTGCGGCGGGCG
The DNA here is from genome assembly GCA_007123395.1 of Opitutales bacterium. Taxonomy (GTDB): domain Bacteria; phylum Verrucomicrobiota; class Verrucomicrobiia; order Opitutales; family Oceanipulchritudinaceae; genus SLLG01. The sequence goes on along the minus strand of SKLD01000392.1, from coordinate 14,851 downwards.
TAAACGAGATTGTCCTCCGGGTCGAGGTGCCCGAGGCGGAGTTCGAGGGGTTCGTCGCCGTCGGGCAGGCGCAGGCGGATGGTGCGTTGCGGGGGGGCAAGGCCGTAGCGGTTGGCGAGATCGGAAGACGACGGGGCTTCGGTGACAAAACGCTGCGCTTCCAGTTCGGCGAGGCGGCGGACGATGCGTTCGACGACTTCTCGCTCGGCCCCGCGCGTGCGCCGGCCCGCGTTTTGCGGCTCGCGCCGTGTGTCGGCGACCTGCCACTCGCCGCCCTCGAGGCGTTGCAGGCTGGTCGTACGTTCTTCGAGGATGATCTCGATGGCGGTGGGAAAAGCATCGCCGATGTCGAGAAAGCGGCGTTGGCGGAGCGATTCCTGCACCGTGAAGAGAGGCTTGAACGGATCTTCTTCCACTTCCACAACAGTGGGCAGTCCGGAGATGCGCAGAAAGCGGCGTGCCGGAACGGGATCGCCCGGCACCTCTCTGCCGATGACGACCGTTTGGCGGCGGTTGTTCCCTTCGATCGTAAAGCGGATATCTCCACTTCCGAAGGCGTCCTCGGGCGGGTCGTGGACGAACTGGCGCACCTTGACGTGGTTGAGTCGCTCGAGAAAACGGCGGACGGTCTCGCTCTCCGCCGGAACTTGCAGGGGAGATTCGAACCGCCAAGGGTTGCCCGGGCCGGTGCCGTCGCGACTGAGCCGCACCCGCGGCGCGCCGGTGCCCTCTTCCTGCACGGTGAGAGCGCGTGCCTCAAACTCCGGGATGCGGATGACAAGCGGCTCGAAGAATGCCGTCAGGTCAGAGGCGACGATGTCGAAAATTTCGCGGCCGACGACAAGCACGTCGCGCCCGTCGGGCGAGAGAAGGTAGAGACGGTTGCCCACTTGGGTCGCCTCGCCCACGGGAATCTCCCAAGTCTCCGTGCCGCGGATAACGCGGATGACTGCTTTGGCCGGATCGAGGCCGTATTGCCGCAGGGCTTCCTCTTCCGGACCTCCGATCTGATTCACCGGAAAGCGGGTCTCCCAGCGCAGGTGGCTGAGTTGCTGTAAAAGCCGTTCCATGGCGAAGTTGTTGGCTTTCCAAGGAAGCGGGGATTCGACGGACCACTCTGCGTCACCGCGCGCGAAGATCCAGTCGCGGTCGAGGGCCGGTCCGGCGACCTCGATCCTGTCCGCGCTGCCCACAAGGCCCGCCGGGAGAACGAGCCGCGCGGCTTCCTCAAACGTCGTGCGGCCCGGATCCATGCGGATAACGAAAATGAATCCCAACGCGACAAGGTTGAGGACAAGGAGGACAAAGGTGAGGCGAAAACGCATTGTTTGGGAGTCTTAGAACCTTCGCACCCAATAAACGGCGAAGCCGAGAAGGGCGAGGGCGCCTGGAACGGCGAGAAAGAGCCAGCCGATCCGTCTCAACTGAGATTGACTGGCGGTGAGGCCATAGCGTTCGATCGGTCGCGGGGGGATGGCAAGGAGTCGATCGCGGTCAAGGGTCCAGTTGACGGCGCTCAAGAAGAGGCGGAAATTGCCTATGCCGGTGATACGGCGGTTGGTGAACAAGTCGCCGCCGCCGAAGACGACCAGTTTTCCGCCGGGGATTTCTATGCCGAGCTGGGCGGACGCGCGCCTTTCCGCGGCGGCCGCCACGCTCACCGGCCCGGGGAGGTCGGTCGCCGGATCAAAGGTCGGTGCCGCCGCGCTGTCGTAGGCGCTCTCCGCCCAGCTTTGCGGCGAACTGGCCATCAGTTCGGTGACATGGAGGCGCTCGTCGAGCGGTGCGCCCGGATCGCGGCGCGCGGGGCGCGTGAGCCCGGCGACGACGGGCGTCTGGTTGTCGATCAGCACCTGGGTGACGGGATGCTCGGCAAACTGGCGGAGCAGGTAGCTGCCGGTCCCTTCGAGGAAGTCCGGGCCGCGTTCGAGGACGAGTTTGTCGTCGACGAGAATACCCCAGTCGAAGAGCAGATCATCGAGCCCGTGGCTCACGCCCGGTCCGAGCATTGCGATCATGCGGCCGGAGCGTTCGCGCAGGTAATTGCGCAACTTCTCCGCGTCTCTCGCCATAAAGCGGCCCTGTGGCGCGGCGACGACGACAAGTTCGGCGTCTTCCGGCACCTCCCGCGCGCGGGAGAGGTCGAGCGGTTCAACATCATAGTTGCGCTTGCGCAGTTCCTCGGCAAGCAGCGAGAGACCGCGCGAGGCGCTCACGTCGTCAAGGCGCAGCTCGCCGTGGCCAGTGGTGAAATAGATGCGTGGTCGTCGGTCGGTTGTGACTTCGAGAATGGCGGAGGTAAGGGCCTGCTCGCCGCGGAAGGCGGTCGGCTGCCCGTCACGGAACTCGAGGATCGCATCGGGGGGGATAATGCGGCGCCGCTCCGTCGTGTCCGGGTCGCCCGCGACGACGAGTATGGAGTGCGGCTGGTCGAAGTCGTAACGCCGTGCGAGGGTCCGTGCGCGGGCAAGCTCCTTGTAAATGTCGACGTGCTCCGTCACGATCCGCGCGCCCGGTTCGTTGCTCCGTGCGGCAAACCCGTATTCCTTGACGAGGCGGGAGACATAGCGGTGGAGAATGCGCTCGTCCTCGCTCGGTGAGTTTTCCATCGTCGTGTGAATGATGCGCACGCTCTCACCCAGTTCGCCGATGTAGGCGAGTGTCTCCGCCGAGAGCGACTGGGCGCGCCGTCCCGTGAGGTCGGTGCGGTCGTAGACATGGACGGCCACGTAATTGACGGCGACGGCAAGCGCGAGCGCGAGTGCGATCTGCGCGACGCGGTTGGCGCGTTTGATGACGTTGGCGTATTGGAATTTATCCAACATGGCGGATTAAGCGCGGCTTTCGACGACAAGAGTGGAGAGTCCGAGGACGAGGAGAGTCCCGCTCAGGTAGTAGACGACGGGCCGCGTGTCGATAACGCCGCGGGTGAAGTCTTCGAAGTGCTCGAAAATCTGAATGTAGCCGAGGCCATCGTCGCTCAGGAGCGGAAGCGCCTCGATATTGGAACCGACGGCCTTGACCGCGAGCACGCCTACGATGAGCAGGAAGATGACGCTGAAGCTGAGCATCCCGGCGACCAATTGGCTGCGGGTGAGGCTGCTGCTGAAGATGCCCACCGCGACAAAGAGTGTTCCGGTCAGGCAAACGAAAGCGTAGCCGCCGAGGAGGGATCCCGGTTCGAGAAGCACTTGGCCGGCGGTCTCACGCCCGAGGACGGTCGCTGCGATGAGTGGATAGGCACCGGCGCAGGCCCACAGAAGGATGTAAAAAGTATAGGCGGCAAGAAACTTGCTCAGGACGACTTCCGCCGCCGTGACGGGTGTGGTCATGAGCGTTTGCAGGGTGCCGAGGCGCCGCTCCTCTGCGATGCTTTTCATTGTGAGCATGGGCACAATGAGCAGCACGGGAATCCAGAATGTGCTGAAGAACAACTCGGCGGGGGGCGTCTCTTGTTCGCGCACGGCCGTCTCGATGACGACGTAGTAATAGAAAAAGCCCATGATGAACAGCGCGAGCACGCCGGCTACATAAGTCGACGGTGCGACAAGCAAGACCCGCAGTTCATGGCGGAAGAGGGTGGGCAGGTGTTTCATCGGATCCTGGCGGGCGGGTGTCCATTCGTGTCGCCCTCCGTTTCGATTTCCCAACTGCGCTGTGTGGCGGCGAGGAAAATGTCCTCAAGGCGCGGATTCATCCGCTCGAAGGCCCGCACGCGCAGGCCAGGGGCGGCGTGCAGGCGGGCAAGAAGCGGCTCGGAGAGGTTCTCCCGCGCGGGTGTTTCCATCTCGAAGGTGACGAATCCATCCGCCGGGTCGGTGCGCCGCGAAACGATCTGCAAATCCGGCGATACGGCTTCGATCTCCGCGCGCACCTCGCTCTCGCCGCCGAAAATCTCGGCCCGATAGCGGGTGTTGCGGATGAATTCGTCGCGCAGAGCGGTGTGGGTGCCCTCTGCCACGAGCCGTCCGTGGCTCAGAATGAGCACGCGGTCGCATGACATCTCGACCTCTGCGAGAATATGGCTGGAAAGAATCATGGTGGTGCGCTCGCGCAGACGGTCGATGAGCTTGCGCATGAGAATAATCTGGTGCGGATCGAGGCCGATCGTCGGCTCGTCGAGAATAGTCACGTCGGGGTGTCCGAGGATGGCGTCGGCGATGCCCACCCGCTGTCGAAAGCCCTTGGAGAGGGCACCGATGATCTTGCGCGCGGCTTTGCGGTGCAGGTCGCAGAGTTCCATGGCCTCACCCACACGGCGGCGGATTTCGCGGCGGGGCACCTCTTTCAGGCGCGCGCGGAAGCGGAGGTATTCCGCCACCCGCATGTCTTCCGGGAGCGGATTTTGCTCCGGCATGTAGCCGATGTTTCGTTTTGCCGCCGAGGGATCGCGGGCAACGGAGTGGCCTGCCACGTAGGCTTCACCGGATGTAGCGGGCAAAAGGCCGGCGAGGATGCGCATGGTGGTCGTCTTCCCCGCGCCGTTGGGGCCGAGAAACCCCACAACTTCACCCTTTGCGATGGAGAAGCTCAGGTCTTTGATCGCGGCCTGCCTCCCGTAGTATTTCGAGAGAGACCGTGCTTCAATATTGGAGGTCGCGGTGGCCACGTGCGTTCTTTGAATATACTGATGCAATGGCTGTCGCGGGCCGTGTCAAAAGAGAACGCTGCCCGTTCCGAGGCTCACCTCACCGGAGTTGACCGCCGTGCGCCCGCCGTCCGGCCCTTCAAGAATGAGGTTGCCTTCGGCATCGATCCCGCGGGCCGTTCCGCGAACCGGCTCGCCGCCGCGGTGGGCGGTCACTTTCAGGCCTCGGAGAGCGTCGTATTCTGTCCATGCGTCGGGGAGTTCCGGCCTGCGCGGCTTCTCCAGGTTCTCCAGATAGGCGCTGTATTCCGCAGTGACGACGGGGATAAGCTCGGCGGCCAGGCGGTTGAGGCGAATCGGGGCGGGGGCGTGCCGCGCCAGCGTCGTGGCCCTCGCCGCGATATCGGCGGGCCAGTCGTCCATGCCGCCGAGGACATTGATGCCGATCCCGAAGACAAGGTCGCGCATCCGGTCGGCGTCCACCCGCGCTTCCGTGAGCATGCCCGCCACCTTTTTCCCGTCGATGATGAGGTCGTTGGGCCACTTTACTTTCACCGGCACGGCGTAAGCCTTGTCGAGGAAGCGGCACACGGCGAGACCGAGGCGCAGGGTGAGTGATTGCATCCGGCCCGGGCTGCGCCGCGGGCGGAAGGCGAAGCTCATGTAGAGGTTGCCCTGCGGCGGGCTGTGCCACTTCCGCCCGAGACGGCCGCGACCGCGCGTCTGCGATCCCGCGATGACGACAAAGGGGGTCTCGGCGGCGTCGGCGAGGCGCCGCTCCGCTTCGCTGTTCGTACTGTCGATCTCCGGCAGCACCACGATCCTTGTCTCGGCAACACCCGCGTTGGTAACGTAGGCGAGCACGAGCGGTTCGCACAGCTTGCCCGGTTCCTCCGTCAAACGATAGCCGCGGTGCCGGATGGCCTCGAAGACAAAGCCCGCCTCGCGCAGCTTTGCCAAGCGCGACCAGACCCCGACCCGCGTCATGCCAAGGTCTTTGGCGAGAGCACTGCCCGAGACAAAAGCGTCCCCGGCTTGCAGGAGTGTCTTCAGGATCGTTACGTCTGTCGAAATCATCGGGGAGTTCAGGGCAACAACGCTCACGGTTTGATTCCGGAAATGTGGAAAAGACGGGCGCAAAATGCAACGCTATTTTACAAAGCCGACTGGATGTGTCTGTGCCATGTGTTCCCGGGGGCCGCCGCCGAAAATCTTCAAGGAAGTTCTTGCCTCGCGCTTCCGCGTGTGTAGGCCTATCCGTTTTTCGCGAACGCAAAACCGCACCGCGCGGGTGCGTATCCGCTGTTTCCAACTCAAAAATAACCAAAATGTAAGTAAGAAAAGCCGACGGGCGCCGCAGTCGGTTTGTTTCCTCCGGAGCGGGGGAGATTGGTGCCACGCGATCCCTATGAATATAACCATTAAAGATCTCCTCGACGCCGGTGTGCATTTCGGCCACCAAGTCCGTCGCTTCAATCCGAAGTCCAAGAAGTTCGTCTTCGACAACCGCAATGGCATTAGCGTCATTGACTTGGAAAAGACCTATGCGCGCCTTGAGGCGGCTACGCGGTTCATTGAGGAGACCGTCGCCTCCGGCAAAGACGTGCTCTTTGTGGGCACGAAAAAGCAGGCCAAGGAAGTGATCCGCGAGGCCGCTGCGAGCTGCAACATGCCTTTCGCAGCCGAGCGTTGGTTGGGCGGCACCCTCACCAACTGGGTCACGGTCAAGCGCTCGAAAGACAAGTTCAAGCGCTACCTCCGCATGGAAGCGGAAGGTGAGTTTGAGAAGATGCACAATAAAGAGGTCGCTGCCATCCGCCGTGAGATGAGCCGGATGCGCCGCAACTTCGAGGGCATTGTCGATGTCGAGGAAATGCCGGGCGCGATCTTCGTCATCGACACGCGCAACGAGGAAATCGCCGTCGAAGAAGGCCGCCGCCTCCGCATTCCCATCGTCGCCCTTGTCGACACCAATAGTGATCCCTCCCTCGTCGACTACCCCATCCCGGGCAACGACGACTCCATTAAGTCCATCCGCATCATCGTTGAGGCCGTCCTCGACGCCGTGCAGGCCGGGCTCGCACGGCGCTCCACGCCGGATTCCGCCCCCGTCCGGACGCTCACACCCGTTGTTAGCGCGCCGGTCACGGAGGAGCAGGTCCCCGTCACCTATCCGTCCCGCAAGGACGAGGACAATACCGTTCCCGAAACATTCAGCAGCGACGACTGAGCGCGGCGAATATAGATTTTATCCACTGAGATTTTCCGATTATGAGCCAAATTACCGCACAAATGGTGCAGGCCCTCCGTGCCAAGACCGGCGCCGGGCTTATGGACTGCAAGCGGGCCCTCGTCGATGCCAACGGCAACGAAGAGGAAGCCATCACCGCCCTCCGCAAGAAGGGGATCGCCAGCGCCGCTAAAAAGGCGGACCGTGCCGCCGGCGACGGACTCGTCGAGTCCTATATCCACATGGGAGGCAAAGTGGGCGTCCTCATCGAAATCAACTGCGAGACCGACTTCGTCGCCAAAACCGACGACTTCAAGGCCCTCGCCCGCGACATCGCCATGCATATCGCCGCTTCCAGCCCGGTCTGCGTTTCGCGCGAGAACGTGCCCGCCGATATCCTTGAAAAGGAGCGCGAGATCGCCGCTTCCCAGGCCGGCGACAAACCTCCGCAGATCGTGCAGAAGATCGTCGACGGCAAACTCGAGAAGGTCTACCAGGAAATGGTCCTCCTCGAACAGTCCTTCGTGAAGAACGCCGACCAGACCGTCGGCGACCTCATCAAGGAAAAGATCGCCGCCCTCGGCGAGAATATCGTCGTGCGGCGCTTCGCCCGCTTCCAAATCGGCGCCTAAACGGATCGCATCCCTTTCCCGCCCGCACGGCCCGGCTACCCGCCGGGCCGTTTTTCTTGCGCGCAAATAATTTATTCATGAGATAAGAATATTCAGTATTTTAACTCTCATTTAAACATTGGAAGCAATAAGTTTATTTATGAGATAGATTTTGTGCGCAAATAATATATTTCTGAATTGTTTTTGAAGCCGGAGTGTGGGAGCGGAAATTCTGGATTTCGCGCCGCACGGCTGCCGCAGGGAAAGGGTGCCGTGAGTTGCCGCTGGAAGAACTACGTCAGGGCGGCATACATCGGCAGGTTCCGTGGCCAATCGTTTGCCGTCCCGGCAGAGAGATTTCAAGCTGCGGTCGGTTGCCCGGGTGAGCCCATTCGGCGGGGTCAGGGCTCGCTTTGCTGCACTTCGGGGAGGGAGGAGGCGAGGACGGCGCCGCCGAGGCCGAGGGTGCTGAGGGTGAGGATGGCACCGACGGGGCTCCACGCGGCGAGAAGGGAGGCGAGGAGACCGGTGAAGAGGAGGACGGCACCGATGAGGGTATTGCTCACGGCGACGTAGGCCGTGCGTTTGTTGCCGCGCCCGAGGTCGACGAGGTAGGTTTTGCGGCCGAGGCGCACGCCAGCGTGGGCGATGCCGAGGATGCCGAAGAGGATGGGGTACCAAGCGGTGGCGGCGGCGAGGCCTTCGAGGTAGATGTGGCTGAGGGCAGCGACGGCAGCGACGGCGGCGGTGAGGACGGCGGCGGCCTGCATGACGCGGCGGCTTGAACGGTCGGCGAAGTTGCCCCAAAGCGGGGCGCTAAGGCTGGAGGCGATGCCGTTGGCGAGGATGAAAAGGGCGAGCATGCGCATGGATTCGCCCTGTGTCTCGCGGCTGAGGACGATGAAGAAGGGCGCGGTAAGGGCGGAGCAGAGAAGGAGCGAGCGCACCATAATGAAACGGCGGAAAGGCTTGTCGTGGCGGAGGAGAGCGAGTTGCCCGAAGGCCTCGCGCAGTCCGCTTTTGCCGCCGTCGGTCTCGCCGGGGAATTCTCGGATGGTGGCGAAGACGGTGGCGCCGGCAATCCACAGCACTGCGGCGATGCCGAGGAGACCGGCGTAGAGGCGGGCGGAACCGTCTCCCGCGAGAAAGAAGAGGAGGAGGCTTATGGCGACGACGAGCACTCCGGCAACGGCTTCGGTCCAGCCGCTGAGGCGTCCGCGGCGCCTCTTCGGGATGGTTTTGCCGAGGACGTCTTTGGAGGCGACGGAGGCGAGACCGCGGCAAAGGCTGAAGGCGGCGAGTGCGGCGAGGAGGGCGAGACCGCCGGGCCAGCCTTCCAGCGTGAGAACGGCGAGGGCCATGAGGGCGAGCGCGGCGGCTTGGCCGAGGCTGCCGAGGACCCAGAAAGTTTTGCGGACGGCCTGGCGCCGAACCCACACGGAGATGCCGAGTTGCGGAAGAAGGGAACCGGATTCACGCAGCGGCACGAGCATCCCGACGAGGGCGACCGGCGCGCCCATGGCACCGAGTGCCCACGGAAGCGTGGTTTTGGCGTTGGCGAGGGCGTCACCAATCTTGGTGAAGGCGTTGGCGGCGAGGTAGGCGAAGAAGTTGCCGGGCACTTCGCGGCAGGCTTTATCGGAGATATCACGGCAGACACGCGCGTCCTCGTCGTTGGCGATCCACGCGTAAACGCTTTCGAGGGGCGTGCGGGGCGGTGTGGCGGCGTTTTTCGGCATCAGGCGTGGAGCGGGATCATTCGCGCGGGCAGAATTTCAGCTTACGATCGATCCGGGAAGTGGACGGTTCGCGGCGACGGGGCGCGGTGTCTCCTGCCCGGGGCCGACGGAACGCCAGAGCGCGCTGGCGCGCTCGTCGAGGACATGGCGGCAGGCTTCGACAGCGGCTTGGCGGCGGCGGAGGTTCTCATTGGCGATCTCGGCAAGGTCGGCGAAGTTGTACAGGTAGACGTTGGAAAGGTCGCCCGCTTCCGCTTCAATGTCGCGCGGCACGGCGAGGTCGATGAGGAATAGTGGTCGGGCGGGGCGCCGTCGTATGGCGGACGCGACAGCATCTTTACCGATGAGAACGTGCCGGGCGGAGGTTGCGCAGATGACGATGTCGCAATCCGGCAGAGCGAGCGGCCATTCTTCGAAGGAAACAATGCGGCCGTCGGTTTCTTCGACGAGGCATTGGGCGCGTTCATGCGTTCGGCTCGCGATGGCCATGGCATGGACGCCGCGGCTGGCGAAGGCCTTCGCGACATCGCGGCCCACTTCGCCGGAGCCGATAAGGAGGGTCTTGGCGGCGGGGAGATCGCCGAAAATGCGCTGTGCCAGTTCGACGGCGACGTTGCCGATGCTCACCTGACCTTCGGCGATACCCGTGTGGGTGCGCGCCCATTTGGCAGCCTGAAAGGTTTTCTGGAAGACCCGGTGCAAAGGCTTATCGAGGAGTTTGCGTTCCTCCGCCTGCCGGTAAGACGCTTTCACCTGACCGAGGATTTCGGTTTCGCCCACCATCTGCGAATCGAGCCCGGCGGCGACGCGGTAGAGGTGGCGCAGGGCGTCGAGACCGGTGGCCCCGTAGCTTACTTCGCGCAGCGCTTCGACGGGAAACGTCGTGACGACGGAGAGAAGGGACTCGAGTTGCCCCATCGCGGTGTCGGCGGGCGTGGTAACGGCGGCGTAGATTTCGATGCGGTTGCACGTGCCGAGAACGACGGCTCCTCTGACGCCGTCGGTGCGCGCGAGGCGGCTGTAGAGGTCTTCGAGTTGTCCGGCCGACAGGGAGAGGGCCTCGCGCACAGCAAGGCTGGCGCTGGCGTGGTTGACGCCGACGAGCACTATGGCGGGAGGGGTTTCCGGCATGAGAGCGTGGTGGATTCAGGAGTCGCCGGGAAAGCGGACCGGTGCGGTTTGCACGGCGGGCTCTTCGGGCGTGTGGTCTTTGCGGCTGGCTTCGACCGACCAGAGCGTGCTGAGAGCGAAGAGAAAGAGCACGGCGTTGACCCATGCGAGGCGCCTGCCGAAGAGCCTCTGGCGAATGCGCAGGGAGAGGACAATGCCGTAGGCGATCCAGAGGAGAGTGGTGGAGAGCAGTTTGATGGAGAAGACGGCGGAGGGATTGACAAGCATGTGCGTGAAGGCGATGCCCAGTGCGACCGTGAAGACGGCGAAGCCGACGGCGAGGAGCCGCAGGTTGATCGCCTCAAGCTGAACGACGGAGGGCAGAAACCGCAGGCGGGAGGGCCAGCGCTTTTTCTTCAGGCTGTAGTTTTGAAGAAGGAAGAGAACGGAGGTGGCGGCAAGGAGCCCGAAGATGCCGTAGCTGAGAAAGGCCATAGCGGCGTGGGTTTCCACCCAAACATTGCCGCCAAAGAGGCCGACGCGGCGGGTTTCGTCCCACGCGGGAACGGCTGCGGAGGTGAGCCCGAGGACGGCGGCGAGCGTGGCGGAGACGGCTCCGAGGATGGTGACGCGGTAGACCGCGCCGGTGAACACATAGACGAGGATGACCGACCAACTGATGAATTGCAGGACTTCAAAGGTATTGCCAATGGGGCAAGCGCCGATGGAAACACCGCGCAGGTGCAGGCCGGTGGACTGGATGCCGAAACCGATGAGGACGAGTCCGAAGACCACTTGGTGCGGGGGTGCCCGACGCCGCGCGAGCGCGCCGAGGGTGAGGGCGGCGGCGCAGGCATAGACCAGCGCCGCGACAACCATGAGGAGGCGGTCCGGTTCCATCACACGGTGAGGGCGGGTTTACGAGCGGGGTTGGTCCGCCAAGTCTCGATACGCCCGGCAAGCATGTCGATCCAGCGCGGGTGCTCATTCATGCAAGGGATGAGTTCGAAATGCTTGCCCCCGGCTTTCTCGAACTCTTCTTTGCCCTCTTCAGCGATTTCCTCGAGGGTTTCGAGGCAGTCCGTGACGAAGGCCGGGCAGATCACCTTTACCGAACCGACACCTTCCTCGCCCCACTGCTTGAGCGTCTCGTCGGTGTAGGGACGCAGCCACGGATCGCGGCCGAGGCGGCTCTGGAAGGAGACGAATGCTTTCTCCGGCGGAATACCACCGCGCTTGAGAAAGGCGTCGGTCGTGACGAGGCACTGATGCCGGTAACAGGTGGCGTGCGCGGGGTTGGGGTGGCGGCAGCAATCGTGCGTACACAGGCAGTGCGCATGCGACGGATCGCTGAGGCGGAGGTGCCGCTCCGGGATTCCGTGGTAGCTGAAGAGGAGGCGGTCGTATTCCGCCCCTTCGAGGTGCGGCCGCGCGCTCTCCCAGAGCGCTTCGATGTAGTCGCTGTCCTTGTAGAAGGGCTGGAGAAACTCGATGTCGAGGTCGGGCCGGTGTTCATTGACAACCTCCATCAGCTTCACGACCACCGTTTCGTAGCTCGACATGGCATAGTGCGGGTAGAGCGGCAGGACAAATAGGCGGTCGACACCGGAGTCCAGAAGCGATTTCACGACCTCCGGGATAGAGGGCGAGCCATAGCGCATGGCCAGCTCGACGGGGATATCCAGGCGCTCGCGCACGAGGTCGCGCTGCCGGTAGCTTGTGACCATGAGGGGAGAGCCCTCGTCCGTCCAGATACTCGCGTAGGCCTCGGCCGACTTCTTCGGGCGGGTGTTGAGGATGATGCCCGGCACAATGATCTTGCGCACCCACGCGACATCGATCACGCGCTCATCGCCGAGAAATTCCGCGAGGTAGCGGCGCACGTCGCGAACCTCGGTGGAATCGGGCGAGCCCAGGTTTATGAGTAGAGCGGCTTCTTTCGACATGAAGCTAAGCATTCTCTGCTTTACGGTGGCGTCAACTGCCATTGGGGGTCGAGAAACCGTGTCCTCCGACGGCGAGCGGCAGGCGCAGGCGCATAAGCGTGCCGCCAGGCCCCGTCTCGGCCATCTCGATGTCGCCGCCATGGCTCTTGAGGATGCGTTTGACGATGGCGAGGCCGAGCCCGGTGCCCGCGCCGTAGCCGGTAAGGAAGGAGTCGAAAATCTTGCCGCGCAGGGCTTCCGGGATGCCCGGTCCGGTGTCGCTCAGGGAGAGCAGGGCGGCGGGGGCGGGGTCGTCGGTGGCTTCGAGCACGGCCTCGATGCGGCCGCCGTCGGGCATGGCCTGCATGGCATTGATGACGAGGTTGAGAATCGCCTGCTGGATCTGACCTTTGCTGACCTCCACGGTGAAGGCGCGTTCCCGCGGGATGGTCAAAGCGACTTCAATACGGCTCTGCTGAAGCTTGAGGCGGACGAGGTGGAAGGTGTCTTCCACGAGCGAACGGAGGTCGCAGCCGATCCGCATGTCCTCGCGTGATTTGCCGAAGCTCAGGACACGCGAGACGATGCCCTCGAGCTGGTCGAGTTTCTCGCCGATGATTTCGACGTCTTTCGCGCGCATGTCCTCGGCCGGAAAGTCGAGGCCGAGGCTCTCGAAGAGGAGACGGATGACGGTGAGGGGATTGCGGATCTCGTGGGCGATCTCGGCGGAGAGGAGGCCGAGCGTGGTGAGCCGGTCATTGCGGCGCAGGGTTTCTTCTGTCTGGAAGATGCGGCTGTAAAGGCGGGCATTCTGGATGGCGACGGCCCCGAGCCCGGCGATCGTTTGAAAGACGCGGCGTTCCTCGTTGTTGAAGCGGTGGTGGCGGTCGGTGTAGGCATTGAGAACACCGATGACCTTGTTCTCGTAAACGACCGGGCAGGAGAGCATGGAGACGAGGTTCTCCCGTTGGGTGAGGCGCACAAAGTGGTGCTCCTCGGTGCGCGGCAGGTCATGCACCTCGATGATCTTGTTGCGCTGGATGACTGTGCCGATGACGCTTTCGGAGAGTGCGAGGCGTTCGCGGTTTTCCTTGAGCGGCGCCCCCGCGAGGGCGCGGAGGACAAGGCTCTCCGTGTTTTCGTCGAGGAGAAAGACGGCGCAGAGACGGCAGCGCATGAGGGCGCGGGCCTCCTCTGTGATGCTGCTGAGGAGTTCGTCCACTTCCCGTTTTTTGACGATGGACTGGGCCGTCTTGATGAGCGACTCGAGTTGGTCGGCCTTCTCCTTGAGCTTTTGGATGAGCCAGATGCGGTTGACGACACGACCGGCCTCGTTGGTGAGCAGCGTGAGCGCTTTGAGGTCGCTTTCGGAGAAGGCATCGGCTTTTTCGCTGTCGACATTGACGACCCCGACGATGTTGCCTCCGCTGCCGATCATGGGCACGGCCATCTCTGAACGGATTTCAGGCTTCACGGGAATGTAGCGCGGATCCTTCGAAACGTCGGGGACGACGAGCGCCCGTCCATGGAGTGCCACCCATCCCGTCACACCCTGACCGAGGCGCAGTTGCATCTCCTTGGAGTGATCGGGGAAGCCGCGGAAGACCTCGATCTCCAGTAGATTCGTGTCAGGGTTGAGCAGTTCGATGGCAGCGCTCTGCGCGGGCAGGATACGCATGATTTCGTCGATGATGATCTCAAGCGCCTCGCGGGGATCCTCCGTGTCACTCACGAGGCTGCTGATGCGGTAGAGCGAGTCCACCACGAGCCGGTCTTCCTTCTTTCCCGCCGTCATATCCACCCGTGCTACAGCGGATCGCGTACCGCGCCAACGGGAAAATACGGTGCGGGCACCTAATTCCATTTTGACCCTGGAAAGTCCGCTCAACACCCACGTCACCCAAATAAATATTCTCGAAGATATTTAATATTGCAAAGTATTTCGGAAATGTGCTTTGTAATGTCTCATCTAAATGCTCACTATCGTATCAAAAATTTTCTTGAAGAAATATCTTGTGTTCGGTCTGCGGATGCTTCATGGGTTTTTCCAAGATGGGAGAAATCAGAATAAAACGTGAGGACGGGCCGGCGGTGTATCATGTGACATCGCGGGTGATCCAGAAGCGGCGCTTGCTGTTGGAGGGTCAGCGGGAGGTTTGGGTGGCGGCGCTGCACCGTGCGGCGGAGTTCAGCGGGGTGGAGGTGATCACGTATTGTGTGCTGGAGACGCACTTCCACATCCTTGTGCGCATTGATCCAGCCACCCGGATGTGCGACGACGCTACCTTGGTGCAACGCTACCGCGCGCTCTACGGGACTTCGCGCGCGCAGTGGAGCGGGCTCAACGCGGACGAGCTGGCGCATGCGCTGGCGAACGATCCGCCGGAGACGGCGGAGGCCCTGCGGGAGCGGCTGCGTCGTCGCATGGGGGACATCTCCGAGTTCATGAGGACCTTGCGGCAGCGCTACACGCGGTGGTTCAACCTCGCGCACGGGACGGCGGGGACACTGTGGGCGGAGCGCTTCGGCAGCGTGCTTGTGCAGGACACGCCGTGGCTGGTGGGGCTGATCGCGGCCTACATCGACTTGAACGCGGTGCGGGCGGGCTTGGCGGATCTGCCGGAGAACTACCGCTGGTGCGGCTACAC
>SKLD01000041.1 GCA_007123395.1 Opitutales bacterium | reverse complement strand
GCTCCCAAAATCCGTCCATCTCCACGGTGAGCCCCGGATCGCCGCCTGAGGTCTGCTCGAAGATCATGCTGTCCGGGTAAGTGCCGGCGGGAGCATCCGGGCTCCAATAATTAAATGTGTACGACCCGTCGGCAAGCGGGTGCGGAACAATCGGCGAAACCGTATAGTCGGCTTCGTTGAGGGCGCTCCACTGCCCGTTGTGCAAGACGCGCGCCTTGAGCACTGTGTCGGTGTCAACCGTGAGCGGCTCCGAGGCGGCGGATGCAGACGGCGAAACCGCTCCGCTGCCGTAGACACGAGGGTCGCTGCCGTCGACGGTGTAATAAACAGTGCCCTCGGAAGCGGAAAGGGTGACAGCGCCGCCGCCGACAAAGGTCGCTCCGTGCGGCGCGAAGACGGGGGCGGCGGTCTGCGGGTATAGACCGGCGCTGCGGAACTGATTGAGCACGATGCCCGTGCGCTGCGGCAGGTAGTCGTTGAGCAAGCGGTCGCGCTCCGGTATCCAAAAGTCATTTTTGGTGTAAAGGCGCCCGTAGGGTCCGGTGACCGGGTGCTTGTCGCGGCGGTAGCTCCCCCACCGGGCGGACTCGGCGATCACAGCCGTCTCCACGCGCGAGGCGACGGTTGCATAGCGCTCGATGGTGCGGGCGGGCGTGAGGGCGCCGTCATTGAATAAGTGCCGGTGCACATGATCGGCGAAGAGCAGCCGGTATTCCGCGTTCTCGCGCAGCGCGGCGAAGAACTGCGCGGCGTCGCGCCCGTCGGAGAGGCGGTTGTCGAAGAGGCCCTCCATGGAGCGCTCGGAGTCCCAGCAGAAAAACATGAAGCCCTCGCCGGGCGCGCGGCGGCGCACCGCGTTCCAGTTGTTGTGCGGCCAGTCATGCATGCCCGCCCAGAAGTTGACGATCATGTAGTCGGTATACTGCGGCACGTTGAGGTATTCCTGGATCGCCTCGTAGCTCTCCATGGAAGTGAGCCCGCCCGAAGCAATTGCCCGCATGGCGTCCCACGCCTGCCGGTTTCCGTCGCGGACACCCCCGTGGGTGATGGCATCCCAATCCTCGCGTTCGCCGCCGAAATAGTTCGCCGCAAAGGCGGCGTCGATGCGCTCGGAGGGATTGTAGAGGCCCCAGTAAACGCCGTTGATGTAGACATGGGCGTGGTTGCTGTGGGAGCCGTAGCCGGTCATGTCGATCTGCAACTGCCGGATAAACTGGTCGCGCACATACTGCCCCCGGCTGCGCTGGTCGCCCCCGCCGATACCGTTGGGATGCAACCACTCGTTATTATACTCCGCGCGCAGCGTGATGGTATTGAAATCGTCCATCGCCGAGCCGCTGGAGAGGAAGAACGGGAATTCGAGCCGCCGCGCCTCGTATTCGCTCTTGAAAAGGACGCGCAGGGAGGCCTTGGGCGTGCGCTCCACGCGGCGGCTCGCCCCGCCCTGCGAGCGCAGGCCGGCGCTGATCTGAAAGCCCGGCTGCGCCGGATCGGGCTGTATCAGCTCGACGGAGACCGGCCGCTCCCATGCGAAACCCTTGCGGAGCCGGTTGGGGTAGATCCCGTGATCGGGGTCGAACATGTCGTCCATGTCGATGACGAGCGAGATTGTCGGAATGCTTTCGAGCGCCTCCCGCATGTGCGGCGCGTAGGCGGGATCCTGTGTGACATCCGGATGCATCCCGTAGTGGACGGCAGTCCAACTGCCCCATTGGGCGGGAAATCCCAAGGCGGCGGGGTCGTCCGGCTGGGCGATGACATCGTCGAGAAAGAGGTAGCTGTGCGTCATCACATGATGGGCAGGCAACGCGCCCTCGCGCAAGGCAACCGCCCGCACGACGGCGGTTGTCCCGACAGCTATCGGGCCGGTGTAGAGTGTGCCCGCTCCGTCCAGCGGCGGACTGCCGTCGAGAGTGTAGTAAATGTCCGCCTCTGGATCGACGTGTGAGAGTTCGAGGGAGAACGGTTCGTCGTAGAATCCGCGCGGGTGCGAAAACTCCGGCGGCGGGAGCGGCGCGGACCATGTCGTCGTGAGGTTCGGCGCTGACGGGGTTGGCTCGGCGAAGTAAAACCAGTCGCCCGTTCCATCGGGCGAGCGGCCGTAGGAAGCATCGCGCGGCACCGCCACCGGCCCGACTTCATCGGCGCGCGACCCGTCCGGGCGGGTAAGGAGGAGCGGCTCACCGGCGGCGCTGATGCGGAAGTTTGTGTGCAGTTGCGCATCCGGGAGCGTGGGCGGCGTCGCCTCCTCGAGGTTGGCGAGGTCGTATTTCTCGAAGAGGTAGTGCTCAATGCCGCGCCGTTGGTCCGTCGGCAGGGCGCGGTTGAAGAGGATGACTTCAGCGATGTAACCGTCGAAGTGACGGGACGAACTGTGGGAGTTGCCGATGAAGAAGCCGCCGAATCCGTCCAGATCGACCGTTCCCGGATCCTCAAAGCGCGAACCTGCGATCGACCCGTTGTGGTAGAGGCGGCCGACCGGTTCGTCACCGTCGGTCAACTGCGAGGCCCCCACCATGGCCCAACCGCCGGGTTCGAGGAGCGCGGACGCCGTGATGCCGTTCATCGCACCGATGCGGAGCCGCATGTTCCCGCCGCCGGAGGTCGCCTCAAGATGCAGATTGCCCGAGTTGGCATTGGACGGACCCGTGCCGATGATGCCGGAGGTGGTGCCGCCGTCCCATCGAACGAGGGTGATGACGGTGAAGTCCTCGAGGGTGTCCATACCCGAGAAAGCGGTATGCGGGAGCGAGAGCTGGTGGCTCGTGCCGTTGAAGCGGAGCGCCGGGAGACCGTTGATGACGGGTGCGTGAAAGACCGGCTGCGCGTCCTCGTCATCCTGTGCGGCGTGGTTGCCCATGCCGCTCGCATCCGGCCAGAGCGCCACGGGGTCGTCGCCCGACAAACCCGTGAGGGCATCCGCCTTATACCAGCCGACAAGGCCCGGCAGGGCATCCGGGGCAACAGCCTCGCCCCCGGGGATGACAATTCCCCCTCCGTTGTCGTCGCTGCCGCCGTTACCGCCGTTTTCACCGTCGCCGCCGCGGCGGTCCTTGCCCGAGGCCCAGACCACCAAGTGCTCGCCGGGGCCGATTGTTCCCGCCGGGAAGACCCAGCGGAAGGGGTCGCCGGGATCGTCCGAGAGGCCCCACCCCTCCAGATCGACGGGAACGTCCCCGGTGTTGTAAAGCTCGATCCAGTCTTCGAAGTCGCCGTCCTCGTCGGCCACAACGGACCCGTTGGAGGCGACAAACTCGTTGAGAACGACTGAAGCGAAGGCCGACGGTATGGCCGTCGCCAAAACCGCGGTGGCCAGTGATACAAAGCGCAGCCGGGCACGGAGGCCCGACCAGCGAAGGGGGAAGGGGGTTTCTTTCATGAAGAGGGAACACCGGTAATACAGACACCTTGGAACAAGAATGGCAAGATTCTCCTGCAATGCCCCGCTCACAACCGCAACACACACCGAAGGCGCACGCGCCCCACCCACCCGGAAAAGCCGCGCCGCCTCGGGCCGGGCGCTGAAGCAGCCCAGCTACATCCGCACCCACCGCATGGCCCGGGGGCACACCTTCAGATATGAATCGCCTCGTCGTATGCCGAAGCGGCGGCCTCCATGAGCGCCTCGCTCATCGTGGGATGGGCGTGGATGGTTGAGTGGATGTCCTCACCGGTCAGCTCCGCCTTTTCCGCGAGAACGTATTCGCCGATCAGTTCGGTGGCGTTTTCCCCGATAATGTGTGCGCCGAGAAGCTCGCCGTGGCGGGCGTCAAGGATGAGTTTGACAAAACCGTGCGGCTGGTTGATGGCCACCGCCTTGCCGGAGGCGGAGAAGGGGAAGCGTCCCACTTTGTACTCAATGCCCTTCTCCTTGGCCTTGGCCTCGGTGAGCCCCACGCTGGCGATCTGCGGATTGCAATAGGTGCAGCCGGGGTACCGCCCCACCCGTTGCGGCTTGCCCGCGCCGAACATGCCGTTGACGGCCTGCACCGCTTCATAGGTCGCGACGTGGGCCAGCCACGGAGGTCCGATGATGTCGCCCGCCGCATAGATTCCCGGCACGCTGCTCTCGTAGCGGTCGTCCACCTTGATGTAGCCGCGGTCCGTATCAAGGCGCACGCGCGGTGAGAGGAGGCCCTCGGTGTTGGCTTCGACACCGATGGAGAGGAGCACCGAATCGACTTCGAGAGCCTCCCTTTTGTCGCCCTTCACGAGGTCGAGCTTCACGGAGTCTTTTCCCGCCTTGATGTTCTCGACCATGGTGCCCGCTCGGACGTCGATTCCCTGCTTTTTGAAGGAGCGGTGGAGGGCCTCGGAAATTTCCTCGTCCTCCACCGGCACGATGCGGTCAAGCATTTCAACGAGAGTGGTTTTTGTACCGAGGGTGTTGAGGAAGTAGGCAAACTCCACCCCGAT
>SKLD01000125.1 GCA_007123395.1 Opitutales bacterium | reverse complement strand
GAGGTTGATGTGCGGGGGGATGTCGAGGGTTTCGACGAGTTCGGCGCCGAGGCGCTCGCAGGTGCGGCGGGAGGCGGCGTTCTCGGGATTGCAGGTGATCCACAGGGGATCGATACCGAGGTGACGGGCGACGGGGAGGAGGAGCCGGCAGGCGCGCTCGGCATAGCGTTGGCCGCGGAAGGCCGGGTAGACCTCGTAGCCAAGGTGCCCGCTGTAGAGCCGGATGCCCGAGTAGTTGCCGTTGCGTAGTTCGATGTCGCCCATGGCCTCGCCGGTCTCGGCGTGGACCATGGTGAAACGGTAGGCGGGCGCTCGCTCCAGTCCCGGATCGCCGGGCAGGTATTTGGCGAGTTCGAGGGTCAGTTCGCCGTCGCGCAGGTTCCATTCTTCGGCTCTTGAAGCCATGAATCAAGGGTGCGAACGGCGGTTCCACCGGTCGACGAGAAAAGAACCGAGAATGAGCTGAAGCGGGTGGTAGAAGAGTAGGGGAAGGAGAATGAGGCTCAGCTCAGCGGCCATGCCGTCAGCGAAAATGACGGTTGCCATGGGCACGCCCGTGGCAATGGACTTTTGCGAGGCGCAGAAGAAGGCGGCGGTCCGGGCTTCCGCGTCGGTCATGACGAGGCGGGCGGTGCGCCCGACAAGAATGCTAACAAGCGCGAGAAAGAGGACCACGCCGGCGAAAGCCGTCCCGGCGGCAGCCCAGCCGGTCCGCTCCCACACGGCTTCATGAAAGCTGTTGGCGAAGGCCGCGAAGACGGCGAAACAGATGATGCCGTTGCTGAGAGGTTTGAACCACACGCGCAAGATGGACAGAAAACGCCCGGAGAAGGGTCGGATCGCCTGCCCCACAAGCATGGGCAAGAGAATTAGAATAGAAAGCTGCATCAGCATGGGGCCGACCGGGGGCAGTCCCCCGGCGGCGGCAAAGAGAATGAGGCACCATGCCGGCACGAGGAAGACCGCGAGCCCGTTCGAGAGCGCTGTGTTGAAGAGCGCGCCGGGGACGTCGCCGCGCGCCGAGCCTGTGAACAGCATCGCCGTGACCACCGTTGTGGGCAGAACGGCGAGGTAGAGGAAGCCTGTCCGCAGGGAGGAGTCGAGGAGAGGCGCCGAGAGGGTCACGAGAAGGAGCCCGAGGAAGGGTGCCCACAGGAAGTTCCATGTCTGGACAAAGGCGTGGAGGCGCCAGTTCAATGCGCCGCGCGCGAGTTGCTCGGTGGGCAGGGAGAGCCCCTGCATGAGGAAGATGACGAAGACCCCCGCCTTGATGAGGTACTCGGCGCGCAGCCAGCCGCCCGTGCGCCCCGCCTCCGGCAGCAGCCACGCCAGCGGCACCATCAGGAGCAGGCAGATAATGAACCCGTTGTCGCGGAGCTTAGGGAGCATGGAGAGTGCCTCGCTGAAGCTTCAGCCTACGGCGGAGCAGCGTGAGCCGCCTTGGGCGCACATCGTAGCGTGAAGCTTCAGCGAGCGCCGCGCCGTTGCCGCCGGTCCGCCCAACCGCATTCGTGCCTCGCTGAAGCTTCAGCCTACGGCGGGGCAGCGTGGACCGCCGGCGATCAATACAGCCCGACGACATGGCCCTGTGCCAGCTTGACGACGAAGACGGCCACATTGCTCGCTACGTGGGCGACGATGCAGGGCAGGAGCGAGCGACTGCCGTTGAGCATGCCGAAGCGCAAGTAGTAGAACCACATGGAGTTGAGGAAGAGAATGAACAGCGTCCACAGCGCCTTGGCGTCGAGATTAACCGTGAACTCATGCCACGGGGCACCGTCCTCCCACTCCATGTAGTAATTGAAGTGGAGGAGGGCGAAGAGTACGGAAAAGCCCACGATACTCGCCCACAGGACCTTTGCGCCGCGCTTGTCGATGAACAGAAAGCCGCGGAAGACGAGTTCCTCGACAAAGCCCGCCGCCACCATGGCGAGGAGCATAATGGCGACGATGTCCGTTTGCTCGGCGCTCACCCCGAGGGCGTATTCACCCACGGTTTCGACCGCCACAAGGAGCACCGCGCCGACAATGCCGAGGACAATAAGAAACCGTGTCGTGGGCACCGCTCCGGGCAGGGCATTGGCGCGGGGACCGGCTTTCCTCTGCGCGTGGTAGTCGTCGAGCCACAGCTTGAAGACATAGGCGGCGATACCGAAGAAGATGAGAATCACGAGGGGATTGTCGAACATGAGAAGGCGGCTTACGGCATTGGGACCAAAATAGCAAGTCGGCGCTTTTGGCTTTTCGTTGGGTCCGCGGTCCTCCACATTATCTGCTTTCCCATGATCATACGCACCACCGCATATCCGCGCGCCGGACTCATCGGCAACCCGTCTGACGGTTATTTCGGCAAGACAATCGCTTTCGCCTTCCGGAATTTCTCCGCCAACATCACGCTCTATGAGTCTCCCGACCTCGAGATTCTCCCCAGCCGCCGGGACCACTCCGTCTTCCGCAGCATCGCGGGGCTGGCCGAGGACGTGAAACGCCACGGCTATTACGGGGGGTTCCGCCTCCTCAAAGCCACAATCAAGCGCTTTTATGATTATTGTCGGGAGCGGGATATCGAAATCGACAATCGAAATTTCACCCTGCGCTACAGCTCCGACGTGCCCAACCGCGTCGGCCTAGCTGGTTCGAGCGCTATCATCACCGCGTGCATGCGCGCGCTTATGAGCTTCTACCACGTGTCGATCTCGCGCCACACGCTCGCCAATCTCGTTCTTTCCGTGGAAACTCAGGAACTCGCCATTCCGGCGGGCCTGCAGGACCGCGTCGCCCAGGCTTACCAAGGCCTTGTCTACATGGACTTCGACAAAGCAATCATGGAAAAGCGGGGCTACGGTGCGTATGAGAACCTCGATACATCGATGCTGCCCAACCTCTATATTGCCTACCGCGAAGACCTCTCCGAAGGGACCGAGGTCTACCACAACGACCTGCGCTCCCGCTGGAAGGCGGGCAACAAGGAAGTCGTCGACGCCATGCAGTTCTGGGCTGATCTCACCGTGCAATTCCGCGAAGCGCTCCTCGCGGGCGAGCACGGAAAGATGCCCGCGCTCCTCAACGCCAACTTTGACAAACGCGCCAGCCTCTACGACGTCGGCGACGGCAACCGCGATCTTGTCGGCACCGCGCGCCGGGCCGGGGCGAGCGCCAAATTCTGCGGCAGCGGTGGTGCCGTCGTCGGCACCTACGAGGACGATGCCATGTTCGCACGCCTCGAAAAGGCCTTTGCGCCCAAGGGCGTGGCTGTCATCAAACCGGACTACGCGCCTGTCTTTCAGGGCGAGACCACCGCGCCGGTGAAGTGATGACTTCCGCCACCGCACCGCTCCGCAAAGCCGTCCTGCCTGCCGCGGGGTTCGGCACGCGCTTTCTCCCGATTACGAAGTCCATTCCCAAGGAAATGCTGCCGGTGGGGGACAAGCCCGTCATCCACTATGTCGTGGCCGAGGCCGTGGCGGCGGGTTGCACCGACATCCTCATTGTCGTGAGCCGCGACAAGGGGAGCATTGTCGATTACTTCGACCGCGCCCCGGACCTCGAGCGCCGCCTGCGCGCGTCCGGTAAAGACGAGGCCGCCGACGAGATCGTGCGCATCGCCACGCAGGCGCGCTTCCACTTCATCCGGCAGCCGGAAATGAAGGGCCTCGGCGACGCCGTTCTGCAGGCCCGCGACCACGTCGGTGACGAGCCCTTCGCGCTCCTCCTCGCCGACACCATGATCGTCGACGCAAACGGGAGACCGGGAAGCCCCGCCGCCCTTGACGCCCTGAGTGTGGCCCACGCCGATACGGGTGCCTCCGCCGTCGCCATCGAACCCGTGCCCGCCGACCGTATCAGCCGCTACGGCGTCGTCGGCGGCACCGAATGCGCGCCCGGCCGATTTGCCCTCGACCGCATGGTCGAAAAGCCTGCGCCCGCCGACGCCCCCGCTGTGCGCCGCCTCGACGGAACCCGCGATCCCGGAGGATGGGCCTTCGCCGCCCGCTACCTCTTCACCCCAGGGATCTTCGAGCACCTCGCGCGGACGCCCCCCGGCAAGAACAACGAAATTCAGCTCACCGACGCGATGGCCGCGCTCCTCGCCGAAGAAGGCTTTAGCGGCTGCCGTCTGCCCGGCGAACGCCTCGACATCGGCAACCCTGCCGGTCTCCTCGAAGCCAACCGCCGTGTTCTTTCCCTTTGATGCCTGAACGGCCGTAAGGAACGCTGCGGCCAGACGGTTATGCCATGAGCGGTGCCGTGAGACTTCGGAGGATGCTCAAGATATACTGTTAAAGAAATAAAATTCTTGCATCGCGGGCGGTAATGCTCACTTTTGGCATCCGTTATGATTGATTCCCCGTCCCCGAAACCCGGTTATGAAATCCGATCTCTGTTTTCCTTTGCCGCAACCGCCTTTGGCGTCTGCCTGTTTTGCGTCCCGGTGGCGTCCTTTGCCATGAGTGGTGCTTTGCCCGTTCCCTATACCCAGCCGAATCCGGTGAGCGAGGTCTTCGGCGACCCGAACCGGGGTCCTGAGCCCAATCCCGACAACGCCGAAGACCCCTTGCCGGAATACGACGAAGAGCGCGTGCGCGCGACCGTCAACCAAGGCAATCCTTTCGAGGATCACGGGCATTTCCGGCTCAAGCGCGCGGTTGTGGAAACGCCTTGGGCAGTGGAAGCGGGAAGCGGCTCGACGCAGGTCGACTCCATCCTGCTGCAGCAGATGTTCGATCGCTTCGACCGTCCCCGCGATTGGAAGGACGGCTCGTTGCTGCGCTACACGCTCCTGCGGCCGCCGTCTTCGGCGGAGATGCCGGAGGACGGGTGGCCGCTCGTCATCGTGAATCCGGGCGTGGGCGGTGTGGGGAGCCAAGGCGGAACCCCGCCGAGTGACGTCACTCGGTCGGATTCGATCATCTGGGCCTCGCCCTACCACCGCGGCCATTACCCCGCGTATGTCATCGCATGGCATCCGCAGGAACGGGCCACGGCCCCGCCCGGCACCTCCAACGCGGGTCCGTCCTATCCGCCCATGCTGGAGATGTTGGACGATTTTCTCGAGACCCATCCGGTGGACCGCAACCGCATCTACGTGAAGGGCTTTTCCATGGGCGGGGCGACGACGTGGCGCTTTCTCTTTGACCGACCGGACTTTTACGCGGCCGTCGTGCCGCACGCGGGCGCGCTTTCCATCAATATCGAGGACCTCCCCGCGGTGCGGACCGTGCCCATCTGGATGATCGTGGGCAACCAAGACCCGTGGACGGGATCGGCGGGAAATATCCGCACCTATCAGGCGCTCCTCGACGCCGGGGCGGAGCGGATCCGCTTCTGGGAGGTGCAGGATCTTGCCCACCACTCCCACGGCATGCGGTCTTTCTTCCTGCCGGAGTGGCTCTTCTCGCATTCCCTGCATGATCCGCAACGGGCCGTCGCGCCGACCGTGCTCACGCACCCCGCCGAAGCGGAAGTAACCGAGGGCGGTAGGATCACTTTGCAGGCCAACTTCATGGGCGCGCCCGCGCCCGCCGTGCAATGGCGCCGCGACGGCGTCGACCTGCCCGGCGAGACCGGGTATTTCCTCCGGCTCAGCGGCGTTTCCCTCGACGAAGCGGGAGCGTATTCCGTTGTCGCGACCAATGCTTCGGGGAGCGTCGAGACCGAGGTCGCGCAACTGACGGTGTTTCCCGACACGACGCCGCCGCGTCTTCTCAGCGTGGCGGCGGCGGAAGCCACGCAAGTTTCCCTCATCTTCGATAAGCCCATGGAGGCGGGCACAGGTGAATTCGGCGCGGAAAATCCGGCCAACTTCTCCATCACTCCGGAAACACCGGTTCTCTCCGCGACGCTGGGTGATGATGCGCGCACAGTCCTTCTCGAAGTCGCGGAGCTACAGGGTAACGTCTCGTATTCCGTGCATGTGGCCCCGTTGCACGACCGTGCTGCAACGCCCAACGCAAGCACCGCCACGCAGGCGGCCTTCACCTACGTCCCTGGACTGGCGGGGCACTGGAAACTGGACGACGGCGACGGCGCCACCGCCCTCGACAGCTCGGGACGGGCGGGGCACGGCACCCTCATCGACGATCCCCTGTGGATCGAAGCCGGGCGCGTCGGCGGGGCGCTCGCCTTCGACGGGGGGGCCTCACGCCTGAGTCTTCCCATGGACTATCTCGCCACGGAGCAGGGCACCCTTGCCCTGTGGGCCCGACGCGACGGGCTCGGTGAGCAGCGCCGCCAGACGCTCTTCCACAAGCTCGACTCCGGCGCGCCCGCCAGCTTGCTCGGCCTGAACCTTGTGCAGGCGAGCGGCTTCCTCATCTTTTCCCTCGGCGACCAAACGTCCATTCTCTCCGGTTTCAATCTCGGCGAAGAATGGGCGCACATGGCCCTTGTCTGGGACAACGGCGCCTACACCGCCTACGTCAACGGCGAACCCGTCGCGGAGGGTGCCCACAGTGCCTTCGAGCACGCCGGAGGCAACCTCTGGCTCGGCAACCGGCCGGACCTCGCCCATGGTTTCGAGGGCGCCATCGACGATGTCCGCCTCTACGACAAAGCCCTCGCGCCGGAGGACGTGGCCGCCCTCCACGCTGGGAGGGTGCCGCTCGAGCGCGCCCGCATCCTCGGGCTCACGGCCGCGCCGGAAGGCGGGGGCGCGCTGTCGCTCCTCTTCCACGCCGAGGCGGGCGTGCACTACTACCTCGAACGTTCCACCAACCTCGCCGACCCCGGCGCATGGGAACCCGTGCCCGGCCAGTCCCTCACCGGCGGCGGCCAAAGCGCCACCTTCACCGGCGAACGCCCGGAAGGCGCGGCGGGGGGCGTCTTTTTCCGCATTGGCGCCCGCCAAACGGAGGAGTAAATAAGTCGTCTCAGGCAACCGTCTTCCGTGCCGCAGGCACCTTGGACTGCGGCAAGCTCTTGCCGCTTTCTCCAGCCACAGCCTGCTGCGGCGTTATCGGTCGGCCGCAGGCCGGTGGATGCCCGGCAGCCATGGGTTGTTCAGCGGGGCGCGATGGGCGTGTACCCATCGGCATCTGGAACAACCCATGTTCCCGATCCGAAATGGAAGAGGATATTCCTTTCCGGCAGCGGTGCGTGGAGCCAGCCCTCTTCCAAATCATAGAGGAGTCCGGCGTCTCCGAAATAGAGCGCATGAATCCAGCGTTCTCCGGAGGTATGGACCCAGTCGGGCAGCGGGGCGTGGTACCACTGGCCTGCGCGGGCATGGAAAAAGCCGGAGTCGTCCACCGGGACCGCGGACCGGTCAAGAAGGGCAACGCTCCACGGAAGAAAAAGGGCTCCAACCTCATTATCGGCGAACAGGGTCAGGCTTCGCTCCGCGTTTCTTCCGGAAAGATCGCCGGTCCACCGAATGAAAACATGGCCTTCCAAAGGCTCGGCACGGAGTGTCACAGAGTCGCCCGGTTCAAACACGTCCCCGTTCCCCTCCACATAAACGGTGCCGCCGCCGGCGGACCATGCGGAGAGACTGGGACGCAGATCAATGGCGATGTGTCCCGTCACGGCGGTGTTGTTTTCGAAAGACCGCTCGAAAATCTCACCCTCCGCGTTCAACCGCGCGCGGAACTCATAAACCCCGCTCTGCCAGTCGTGCGGCCACAAAGCGCGCGTCTGGATGGACCTGCTTTCACGGGGTGAAAGTGTCGCTTCGACATGCCATTCATGCAGAACGTTCCATGTGTTTTGCCCCTCGGCGCGCGCCTCCATGCGGAAGGGCAGGGGCCGGTCATTCTCCCAGCGTGCGAAACTTCGGCTGAGAACCTCGAACTCAACCGCAACGTAATGCGTTTTCCCCTTTTCGTGAACGACTCGCAGACTGTTTGACGGGACTTCGAAGTCAAAGAGAGTGAGTGCCGAAGCCATCCCTTCGATGAAGAACAGGCCGTTCCAGTAGGCTGGATAAGGAACTTGCCAACTCGCTGTTCCATTTGTTCGCGCGAGCCCTGTTCCATCGAAGCCGATTCGAAGACCGCCTGCGACGTCTTCCACGAGCAAAATCCCACGCGACCACAGCCCGCTGGCACTGCGGTAATCGCCCGAGAAACCTTCGGTGATACGGGGGGCGGTTTGTCCGAGATAGCCGTCCACATGATGGAAACGCGTGCCGTCACTGCCGCTTAGAAAAAAATCGAAGCCACGCCCGAAGCCCACACCCTCCGCGCTGACCTGGAAGGCCACCGCGTTCCCGGTAGCCTCCATGGGAACGGAGAAGTGCCCGTCGCCTACCGTCCGCCAGGTTCCGTCGGTGTCTCGGAACTGCATCAATCCCGGATGAAAGCGATGGAGCATGCCGTCGTATTCACCGAAAAGGGGTTTGAAGGGCGTGGGGCGGTCACTGGACGCTTCCTCGTCTCTCCATGTGTCACCGTCATCACTGGAAAGGACCCGTGTGCCGTCGACGAGAAACAGCCGGTTCCGCGTGTGCCGGAAAACGAAAGTGGAGACGCTGTGAACTGCGCGCGTGGCGGCGAGCGTCCAATTTTCTTCCGCTATATCATAATAATAAATTTCCAGTTCCGCATTAACATCGGGTGGGGGAGGGACATTCCTGCGGAAAGCGACAACGCGGTTATTGAAGAATGTGATCGCCTCAAAAGAGTGGGGTGGTGGGATGGGGCCGAGTTCCCATCGGTCATGGTGGCGGGTGAGGTAAATACCGGGCGGTTGGCCATTCGTCTCGTTCCGCACCCTACCAACAAGCCAGTCTTGCGCTGGAAAAACTTCCGCGTTCCGCATAATGGGAAGGGTTGTGAACGGAGGCATGAAATCAACCGCCATGTGGTCGGTATGGGTGTGGGTTCCGTCCGCGTGATTCACACGGGCCTGGATGCCGTAGCGCCCGGGCGTGGACGGTGAGAACACATAGGGACGGCCCGCTGGGAGCAGGCCGCGCCATTCATCGTTGACGAAGTATTCAACACTATGGGTCGTTCCGTTTTCCACATGCGCTTGGAATTCAACCGGATCGCCCCATATTTGGACTCTTTCGCCGGTCAGCGAGGCGACGGGGAGCGGGGATGGATCGAAGGCGAGCGGGACGCGCCGCGTCGGAGGAAAAATTTCGCGCTCTGTGTGGGAGCCTCTGTACAACAAAACACGTGATGTGGCGGCCACGGCCTCCGGATAAACATAATCCGTTGTGCGCCAACCGTGGTCCGGATGAAAGAGGTGAAGTCGTTCCCTGCCGACCTGCGCGAGGCGGTTATCGCCGAGAGCCACGGCGCGCTCAATGCTACCGCCGGGCGCGGTGTCATAAATGCGGTGGTCCCACGATGCGCCGTTGTCCGTCGAAAAGAGGAGATGGGATCCGTTTAGAAAAAACAGCCCGCCGCGCCCGTCGGACCATGCATCGGACCGTGTGTGATGATTCCAACCGGTCGGGACGGTTGCGGCGGCGGTCCATGTGATTCCGTCCGGACTGCGCAAGATGCCGCCGGGGGTGACAAGGGCGAAGAATTCTCCTCCGGATGACGTAATCCCGTGGATGTGGCCGGAAAGTGCGGCGCGATGGAAAACCGCGCCATCCATGGAAAACATCGCCTTTGTTTGGCTCGGCGGGTTCTTGTCTTCAATGACCCAAAGCGTGTCGCCGGCGGCGGTTGTTCTCCACGGAAAGGAAAACGGTTGAAACTCGTCGCCGGTTACTGGATCAAAGTAGCGTGGAACCACACGCTCCCACAATTGCCCGTCGCGGGACCGCAAAGCGGACGTGCCTATGCGGGACCATACCCACGAATCCATGGCCACAATCTGGCGATAGGCATACTGGCCGGCGTTTGTGTCCCGATAGCGCGTCCAGCGGATACCATCCGGCGAGCCGTAAATTCCGCTTTCGCCAACGGCAAGGAACCGGTCGCGGAAAGACGCGTAAATCCAATTGGAGCCGATATTGGAACCGGGGATCTCCGTGATCCGCTCGCCTGCGGCAAGCAGTTGGGTGGGATCCGTTCCAAGCACGATGTTTCCACTTGTAAGATCTCCATAGCGGGTCGAGAGCGTCACGCGGTAGGTGCCTGCGTGGCTTTCCGCGAAAGAATCGATGGTCCATGCGGACCCTGTGGCGCCGGGAATGGGCGATCCGTTAAAAAACCATTGGAAGGTGATCGGTCCGCGTGCGACGGCCTCGACCGCGAGGCTCACGCTACTTCCGGGTTCCGGCATGCCGCCGGGCGTGAGGGAGAGAATGACGGGAGGATTAGGCCGCACGATCAATTGGAAAGGACCATGGACGGCGATGCCGCGGCGGTTGCGGATTTCGAGGCGGTACTCACCGGAAATGCCCGGTGCCGCGTCCACGATGCGGAGCGAAACGGCTGTTTCTCCGGACAGGGGAACTCCGTTGCGGAACCATTGCGCGGAGGTCAGCGGCTCACTCGAAGAGAAGGTTGGCGACAGTTCAATTGCTTCGCCGCTGTTGAATGTGCGGTTGCGGGCGGTTTCCGTGAATTCGGGAGCACCGATGGATTCGCCTGTGACCGCCCGGCGCAGGTTGGCCAGACCGACCGACCCCGGTGTGCCTTCGTCGAAGATCCTCGCGTCAAGCAACTGATCCACCAATTCTCCGGTTGAAAAATGCGGGAACTCGGCAAGCACCAGGGCGGCCATTCCGCTCACATGGGCCGCCGCCGCGGAAGTGCCGGAGGAAATATGGACAAAATCGGAACCCGGACGCAGGACCGGAACATGGGCACCGGGGGCATACAGCGCGGTGCGCCCCCCGTGGTTGGAAAACGGCGCGCGCTGGCCATCGCGGTTCATCGCTCCGACGGCAAGTATGTGCGGCGCGTCGATCGCCGCCGGATAAAAGGGTACGCGCGCCAAATCCTCGCCCTCGTTGCCCGCCGCCGCGATCACCGGAATCCCGGCTTCGCCGAGAAGGTCCAACTCCCGGCGAAGGTAGGCACTCGCCGAGGGGCCGCCCCAACTGGCGTTGACGATATCCGCGCCCCGCAGGCGGGCATACGCTATCGCCCGGGCCGCATCGGAATCAAAGCCTTCGCCAAACTCATCTAGAAATTTCACGGCAAGAAGACGGGTTTGCCATGCGATCCCAGCCATCCCAATGCCGTTGTCGCCCACGGCGCCAATGATGGATGCTATCGCCGTGCCGTGTCCGTCGTCGTCATGCGGCAGGGGTGTGTCCTCCACGAAATTCCATCCGTAGACGTCATCGACGAACCCATTGCCGTCTGAATCCTCACCGTTTCCAGGAACCTCTTCGGCGTTGATATGGATATTGGCAGCCAGATCCGGATGCTCCCATGCGATCCCCGTGTCGATTACGGCAACAATGACGGAGTCCGATGAGGTTCGCACATCCCATGCCGCCGGAGCCTCAATCGCATCCAAATTCCAAGGAAACTGCCCGCGGAAAGGATCGTCCGGGATGCGGGCGACCCTGAAGAGGTGGTCCGGATCCATCGACGAAGCGAGGTCCGCGTCGCCAGAGAGAAGGTCGCGGGCCCGGAAAAACGCCACCAGCGAGCGTTCGTTCCAGCTGACAAGAAACCAATCGGTATCCAGTTCACGTGCCACCCGCAGGCCATGCTCGGTAAGACGCTCCCGCCAATCCAGGGGCGGCATCCGATCCGGCTTGCGGACAATGAAATGACCGGCGGCCATAATGTTTTCGGAACCGGCATTCTCCGTATCCACGGAAATACGATACGGATATTTACCTCCTTCGTGGTAGCTAAGGGTGTAGTACACCCCGTCTCTGTGCTTTCTCTCGAGAACAACGCCGGCGCGCCCGCCGGCGCGTTCGGGATGCGGCGATTCGTTGCCGTCGGGTCGGAAGGCCGCGCCTTTTTCATTGTTTCTTCCGCCTTGCGCCAATGCCCCGTCCTCGGACGGGGCGGATTCCGCCGCCGCTATCCGTTCGCCCGTATGAGCATCACGCCCGGCAAAGAACCCAAACCATCCAAAAAGACCCACAAAAACAAAGAACACCATGCCAACGGCACAACGCTGAAACGGCGTCAATCTCTTGCATTTTTTAAAAAGACAGGGCATCAGGTGGGATTGAAAAACCCGAAAATTATCAAGCAAGACAAATCATGATTCGGGGTCGGCGGCTCGGCGGCCACGACTGCCCCGCGCAAAGGCACACTCTCCGATGCAAGGTGAAGGAGTCTTGCTCAGGGTGCTCGCCGATCATTGGCTGATATGGAATCGCAAGGTGCCGTGCAATTCGTTTTGGGTTCGGGTAAAAATAATGCGTTTCAGGTGATCGCCCCACACACGGCCAAGGCGGGGGTCGCTGATGCTGATTCGTTCGATGGTGACGGAACAAGCACTTTCGTCGAAACGCACCGTGCCGACTCCGGTGCGCCGGTCCCGCCCCAAGGGCCTTTCCCGGAGATGCAGAACCCCCTTCAACACGTCCACTCCGCAGGGCGTTAACAGGTGCATCGTCATCGGACCTCCGTGATGATCCAAGACAAACTCATCAACGATGACCACTTCCAACCCACGTCGCAAGGTGACGGAGCGCACGCAGGATTCGACGCCCGCCTCCGGAGGATACGCGCCGGCGATGTCCACTTCGAAAACCGCTTCTTCGTCATTGATTTGGCATGAGGGATCGCGGGCCGAGAATTGCCTCCCGTGTGATTGCTGCGTTTCGTTGAAAACCGGTAGCGTGTGGTAGGCGGATTGCATCGTCCAGAGGGTGTAGCGATCCTGGCCAAACGTTTTGGCACTGTAGGTTTCCACTCCCGCATCGACAAGGAGCGGCTTCCCGTCGCGGTAGACGATGACGTTGCCAACGTCGTTGTGGTTATGGCTCTCGCCGTTGTGTCCTCCTTTCGCGGCCACGAAAAACCCCTCTGCCGAGCCACCTGTGTCACGCGCGGCAAAGAATTGTATCCCGCCGAGCCAAACATCGCGCGGGAGGGGCTGGGCGGGCGGAGTCTCAAGGAGGGCGGGGAGGGAAAACAGTGCCGGACGCTGCCGCCCTAAGCTCCCTTCCGGTCCGATTACCGCCGTTTTCTGTTCGCGCGCGGCCCATGCGCCCATGGCGGTCATGTGGGGGTCGCCGATGGCTTTGCCGTACCGGAAGAGCAAGGATGGCGGTGGTCTGAGAAGAGCGGAGGCATCGGCAAAGTTGACGAAGTAATTGTCGGCGATTTGCGCACGATAGATATACCGGCCCATGTTTTGAATAACGGGCTCCGCGAAAATATCGACGCCCCCTCCGGTCGCGCTATGTAAAAGTTCGAGGCTGTCGAAAAGTGCGCCGGCGGCATGATTCCAGTAACTCGGGCCTTCATCGCATCCTCCATCGCCGTGGTAGCTGTGGATAAAGACATCAAGGATCCGCAGGATTTTTCGTATGGCCGCCACCCCGCATGCGGAATCTTCCTCCAAAAGGAGCGCGCCCGCGAGCCAGTTGGAGCAAATCCAAGGCGTCCAGTTGTTCACGCGCGGTTTGTCCTCAAGAGGATGGTTGCGGAAGCCCATCCACCAAAAATCGTCGCGCTCGAGGCACGGGCGCAGCACCCGCCGCTCCGCCTCGTGGACAATGCGCGGGCGGATCATCGGTGACACGTTGTCGAGGCGCTCGCCCAGAAGATAGTGGGTCCAAGCGAGCAAACCGAGGGCCTCGCCGGCAAAAAGATCGACGGTTATGTCCTCAACGTCCGGTAAGCCCGGGCCCTGTTTTTGCGCATAAAGGTGCGCCGGCAAGCCCCAAAAGCTTTCTTCGCAAGTGACCCAGACGCCGTTCGCGATGGCATCCAAAAAGCGTCCCTCGCCGTCGACGCATTCGGCCAGAACGAGAGCGCACAGAGCCTTGCGCCGAGCCATTTGGAGTGCTTCGTAGTGGGCGCGATCCCCCGCGCGTACAAACTCAAGGAACACTGTGGCGGGGAGTGCGGGCCACCCGTAAGCGAGTGCCTCTTCTCCCTTCTGCAAATATGATGCGCGCAAGGCCCGTGGTAGCCGGGACCATGCTCCGGAATCGGCGGGGTAGGGTTGCCAACTCCGGCGGGGGATAAGAAGGGCCTGCAGGCGCTCGGCGTAGCGGTCGTGAAGCATGATGGTTTCTCCGTTTGGATGGCACCCGATTTCTCCAAGAAAGTAAATCCCGTAGAGCGTCACTTTTATCCTGAGGCAGATTAGTTCTACTTTGCCGGAATTACCCTCACGGACTTCAAAAGCGGGAGCGGAGGTCACTCCCCCGGATGCTCAAGGGCACCATACCCCGCCCGTGAGCGCGCCACCGCCAGATCCACATTGTCGAGAACCTCGACCGGGCGGCAAGGCGGCGGACGCTTCAGCATGGCAAGGACACGCGCGCCTTCGCCGTCTTCCAACCAGTCGCGCGTTCCCAGCGCCCGGCCCTCGGTGAGAAAGCGTGCGCGCAGCCGCAGCAACTCGTGCGGCTGCAGCTCACCGCCGTTCTTCACCGCCTCCAGTAGCGCCGCCGGGTCGATGCGCATGCCCGTGCCGTCGCCCTTTGCGCCCGCTCCCTTCCCGAGCATGAGCAGACGGTAGTACGCGAGGGCCTCCGCTATGTCCTTCGCTGAAGGAAAACACGCGGCCAACCCCCGGCATAGGGTCTCATTCCCCGCCAGCGCCTCCGTGTAGCCGCACCAGCGGTAGTTCTCCGGCAGATCCGCCAAGCCCGCCCGCACCGCGTTCAAGTCGATGTAGGCCGCGATCAGCCCCACCAGCCACGGTGTGTCCTGCACAAGTACGCTGCCGAAGCGCTCCGCCCACAAAGTCCCCGCCGTCCCGTGCGCGAGATTGAACCAGCGCGTGTAGCGCTGCCGCAAAGTGCGCATGAACTCCGAGATGTCGCCCATGCGCCGGCGCAGCCGCTCTCGCAGGGCCTCCGCCACCTCCGGCGGGTCGTTGGCCAGCGCGTGCGCCAGCTCCTCCGCGTTGAGCCCGCTCCACTGCGCCCGCGACTCCCCGTAGAGCGCGCGATAGCGCCGCACCAAGGTGGCGTCGTCGCACATCCGCGCCGCCGGATCGATGCGCACGAGGATGTGGAAGTGCGTCTCCAGCACACAGTAGGTGAT
>SKLD01000215.1 GCA_007123395.1 Opitutales bacterium | reverse complement strand
TGGTGGACTGCAAGGCGTCGAAGAAGCGCTACCGCGCCGACCAGCTCTTTTTCGCGCCCGTGGTCGTCGAGGGCGAGACCATCGGCTACGTATCCGTCGAAGAGAAGGGCGGCATGGAAGGGGAGGCCGCTGAGAAGGCCGCCGACCTCAAGCGCAAGCTCGCCAAACAGGGGGAGCTGGCACCGCTCGTTCTGCGCGATTACACGGAGGCGAGGCCGGAGGAATACAACCTCATCCCCAGCCCCGCGACGGGCAAGCCCGGTTCGCTCACGGCGCCACGGCAGTTCAATCTCATGTTCGAGACGAAAGTGGGTCCGCTCGCCGACGCGGCGGCTGTGGCTTACCTGCGGCCAGAAACGGCGCAGGGCATTTTCCAGAACTACAAGAACGTTGTCGACACCGGACGGGTGAAGATTCCCTTTGGCATCGCCCAGATCGGCAAGGCCTTCCGCAACGAGATCACGCCGCGTAACTTTGTCTTTCGCTCGCGCGAGTTCGAGCAGATGGAGATGGAGTATTTCATTGATCCGGACGAAGACACCTGGCCCCGCGAATACCGCTACTGGATCGACTGGTGCATGGACTGGCTCAAGAGCATCGGCATCCCCGGCGAGATGCTCAGCGAGGACGTGCATCCGCAGGAAAAACTTTCCCACTACTCGAAGGGGACGACTGATATTATGTTCGCCTTTCCCTTCGGGGTGCAGGAGTTGTGGGGGATCGCCTGCCGGGGTGACTTTGACCTCACGCAGCACCAGAAGCACAGCGGCAAGTCGATGGAGTTTTTCGACGAGACACGCAAGCAGGCGGGCAAAGAGCCCTTCCGCTACATTCCCCATGTCGTCGAGCCCTCCCTCGGTGTCGACCGGCTCTTCCTTGCCGTCCTCACCGCCGCCTACCGCGAGGACGAGGTGCCCAACGAAAAGGGGCAGCCCGAAAAGCGTGTCGTCCTCTCCCTGCACCCGCGCCTCGCCCCCTACAAGGCGGCCGTCTTCCCGCTCCTCAAGAATAAGCCGGAGCTGGTGGAGAAGGCACGCGCCCTCTACGAACAGCTCCGCCGCCGCTGGAGTGTGGACTGGGATGTGGCCGGTGCCATCGGTCGCCGCTACCGTCGCCAAGACGAGATTGGGACACCCTACGGCATTACCGTGGACTTCGATACAATCGAAAAAGACAATGCCGTGACAATCCGTGACCGCGATACGACGGAGCAGGTCCGCGTGCCCCTCGACGGTGTCGAGTCATGGCTCGCCGAGAGGCTGGGAGCGTAGGGGTAGGGTGCCGCTCGGCCTGCTGCCGGGCTTTCCTGTCTCCAAGTTCGGCGTCGGGGGAGTAATCGAACGCGTAAGCATTTGGATAGTTTGGAGGTTTCGGCGGAATTTCCAATCCGTAATCCAAAGCCTGACGGGCTTCCGTTACGAATCGCGGGTTATGCCCGGGCCCTGGTTGTCGCCCGACGTCGTCCGCGGCGCGCGGAAACTGAACCAGATGAACAGCAAGCAGCCCACGACGATGCCGCTGTCGGCCACGTTGAAGGTCGGCCAGCGGTAGAACTGTAGATGCACGTCGATGAAATCGACCACGTGCCCGTAGGCGATCCGGTCGAGGGCGTTGCCGAGAATTCCGCCCGCGATGAGCCCGAAGGCACATTGCATACGCGTTTTTTCCAGTTCGATTTCTTTACGAAAAAGGAAGATGCCGATGAGGGCGAGGAGCGCCACGGAGATGAGAAACCACGAATGCCCCTCGAGTATACCCCACGCCGCGCCAGGATTGGTTGTGTGGACGATCGAGACGAAGCCGGGAAGGATCTCGAACCCGCCGAAAGGCGGATAGACGTGCTGACGCAGGCCCGAGAAGTGTACGATCCAGAGTTTGGTGGCCTGATCAAGGGCGAAAACGCCCGCCGTGAGCGAGATGAATACGGGATATCGTCGAAAAACAGCCCGGGGTTTCTCAGTTGTCGCCATCTTCGTCGCCGAACGAAATATCGGCGGTGCTTTCGGCAAAGACGGCGCCCCCGCGGTTGGATTTGCGGCGTGCGGTCGCTTCGTGCTGGCGTTGGCCCTCAAGCGAGAAGCGGGTGAAGGGCACGGCTTCGAGGCGTTCCTCCGCGATGGGCTCTCCTGTGATCTCGCAGACGCCGTAGGAGCCGTTGTGTATGCGGCGGATGGCGGCCTCGATCTCCTTGAGTGCTTCCTGCTCCGTAGACAGAAGGCTTAGGGCGAAGTCGCGGTCGAAATTATCCGTGCCCGCGTCGGCGGAGGTCGAAATGTCGCCGGCGTCTTCCTTTTGCGAACGCTTCAGGGTGTCGTTGGAGTGCTGCATAAGCCCGTTTTTCACGGAATCGCGCAGCTCAACAAGAAGCTCGTGAAAGCGCTTCCACTTTTGCGGCACCTCGCCACCCCGCTGGGCAACGCTGCTGAAGCCGAGGATGTCGTCGAGGGAAGCCGCCGCGCGTTTGCCGCTCTTCGGGGTGCCGTCCGCCGGCACGTTGTTGGGCGCTCCGGGAGATACCGCCGTTTTCTTCGCTTCCGTTGTTTTGTCTTCGGTTTCGGTCGTCTCTTCGTCCGTCTTTCGTTTGGCGAGGTGTTCACGCACGTCGTCGAGGGTGAAGACGATTGGAGCCTGGCGGCGCGAGGGCAGCTTGAAGATCGGCGGTGTATGCCGCTTGCCACGGTGCAGCGCGGCGGCACGGCGCACGCGCTTTTCGCCCTCGGGGCTGCCGTTTGCCTTCGTATTCGAAGTGCTGTCTGCTTCTTGCGAAGACTGTGCCTTTTTCGGGCCGGAGGTATCCGTCGCGTCAGTCCCTTTCTTCGCCGTCTTGGACGCGGCTTCTTTTTTTATGCGCTTTTTCGGCACAGCCTTCCGCGCTGCGGTTTTCTTCTTCGCGGCCTTCTTGGCGGTAGCTTTCTTGCCGGGTTTCGTCGTATTTTTCGCGGCGGGTTTCTTGGCGGACATAATAGGTTTCCTGGAAAGGTTCGTGGGTTCCGTGATTGTCTTTCGGGGTATCGTCAGGCACCGACGGCCTCCGCACAGCGTGGGCAAACTTCGCCGTGCGGCGAATCGACCAGCGCCGGCACACGCCGCCAGCAGCGCGGGCAGCGGACGCCGTCCGCTTCACGCGCGTGAATGTGGAGAGACGATGCATCGTGCGAATCGTTCAAAGTCACTTGCGAGACAATGAAGAGTTCCGGGAGGACTCCCACGAGTGAGCGCAGGCGCTTGAAGACAGGGTCCTCAGCCGAGGCCGTGATCTCGACGGCGGCTTCGATGGACTTTCCGATGATCTTTTCCGCGCGAAGGGACTCGAGTCGCTCGTTTATGCGGTCGCGCATGTCAAACAACGAATGGACTTCGGCGGCCTCTTCCATCTGCCGCCACGCGTCCGGCACTTCCGGCCAGTCCGTTTCATGCACGGTGTCAGCCGTCCGGTCTTCCGCGGGCAGAAACCCGTAGGCTTCGTCCGCCGTGAAGACGAGCACGGGTGCGAGCAGGCGGATGAGGATGCGGGCGTGGTGGTGGAGCACCGTCTGCGCCGAGCGCCGGTCCTCGCTGTCCGCACGCATCGTGTAGAGCCTGTCCTTGAGAAAGTCGTGGTAGCGGGCCGAGAGCGTGACCGTGAAGTAACGGTTGAGTGCATGATGCACGCGGTGGAACTCATAGGCATCGTAAGCCGCCGTCACTTCGTCGACAAGGCCGGCGAGCTGCGCCAGCGCCCACTTGTCGAGCGGGTTGAGCCGCTCCACCGCCACGGCGTCCTTCGACGGCGTGAAATCGTAGAGATTGCCCAGCTGAAAGCGCAGCGAGTTGCGCACTGTGCGGTAGGCGTCGCGCGTCGTCGCCATGATCTCCTTGGAGATACCGACATCGTTGCGGTAGTCCGTGCTGGCCACCCAGAGCCGCAGCACGTCGGCCCCGAACTCCTTGATCAGATCGAGCGGGGAGATAACGTTGCCCATCGACTTCGACATGGCCTTGCCCTCGCCGTCGAGGACGAAGCCGTGCGTGAGGACGGTTTTGTAGGGCGCATGGCCGCGCGCCCCGATGCCTAAAAGAAGCGAACTTTGGAACCAGCCCCGGTGCTGGTCACTGCCCTCCAGATAG
This sequence comes from Opitutales bacterium, assembly GCA_007123395.1. Classification (GTDB taxonomy): domain Bacteria; phylum Verrucomicrobiota; class Verrucomicrobiia; order Opitutales; family Oceanipulchritudinaceae; genus SLLG01. Next base: position 323 of record SKLD01000215.1, on the reverse strand, counting down.
AGGTCGGCGGGCGAACGCAGGCGGTCGTCTTGCTCCAACACCGCCACGTGGCTCGCCCCGGAGTCGAACCAAACGTCGAGAATGTCATACTCCTTTTCGAAGGCGTCGGGGCCGCGGGCGTCCGAACCGGGATCGGCGAGATCCTCCGGCACAAAGGCGGAGAGCGGCTCGTCATACCACGCGTCCGTCCCGCGCTCGTTCACCCGCTCGATGAAGCGCCCCACCACGCGGGCATCGAGGATGGCCTTGCCCGTCGCCTTCGAGCGCACGGCGGGAATCGGCACGCCCCAGTGGCGCTGTCGGCTGAGGCACCACTCCGGGCG
>SKLD01000308.1 GCA_007123395.1 Opitutales bacterium | reverse complement strand
CTGTTGGAGGGTCAGCGGGAGGTGTGGGTGGCGGCGCTGCACCGTGCGGCGGAGTTCAGCGGGGTGGAGGTGATCACCTACTGTGTGCTGGAGACGCACTTTCACATCCTTGTGCGCATTGATCCGGCGGCGCGGCAGTGCGACGACGCTACCTTGGTGCAACGCTACCGCGCCCTCTACGGGGCTTCGCGGGCGCAGTGGAGCGGGCTCAACGCGAAGGAGCTGGCGCATGCCCTTGAGAAGGGAGATCCGGAGGTAGCGGAGGCGCTGCGGGAGCGGCTGCGCCGGCGCATGGGGGACATCTCGGAGTTCATGCGTACCTTGCGGCAACGTTACACGCGCTGGTTCAATCTCGCGCACGGGACGGCGGGGACGCTGTGGGCGGAGCGTTTCGGCAGTGTGCTTGTGCAGGACACGCCTTGGCTGGTGGGGCTGATCGCGGCCTACATCGACCTAAACGCGGTGCGGGCGGGCCTGGCGGATCTGCCGGAGAACTACCGCTGGTGCGGCTACACGGAGGCGCTGGCGGGTAAGGAAGAGCTGCGCCGCGCGCTGGCCGCATGTTTCCCGTCGGCAAAGACTACGGCGGAAGCGCTCGCGCGCTACCGTCTGCTGATGTTCGGTAAGGGGGCGGGGGCGAAGGGCGACGGCACGGGTGCGCGGATCGATCCGGAGGCGCTGCTGGAAGCGGTCAAGAACGGCGGGGAGTTGCAGCCGCACGAGCTGCTGCGGCTGCGCGCGCGCTTTTTCACCGAGGGCCGGGTGATCGGAACGCGCGACTGGCTGGAAGACGGAGAAGGCGCGGGGATTCTTGCCAACCTGAAGCGCCCGCCGCCGTGCCGCCCGGTCGACGTGCTCGAAAATGTGGACTTGGCGGTGGCGCGCTCACGGACAGGATACTGTGCCCTTGAGGACCCGCGCGGGTGATTATCCGTCGCGCCTTTGCCGCGGCTCGACGCAGGTTCGAAAAAGTCGAACTATTGACCTTTCCCCGCCGATCATCCGCGGTGCGTTAGCATTGTGTGTTACCATCAGTAAATTCCGTTTTCATCTAGTGACACTATATATGCAAACCTGTTTGCGTATGGTGACATGAGATCTCTGGCATGAGCGGATTGAGTCCGCATGGAAGGAGCCCCGGTTGTTTGGCTGACCGGCGTGCGGCGCGTCGGCAAGACGACGCTGGCGCGATCCTTGCCGGAGACAGAGTTCTTCGACTGCGAGAGTCCGCGCGTGCGTCGGCTCATTGAAGAAGATCCGGAAGTCTTTCTCGACCAACGGAAGAGCGGGCGGATCGCCTTCGACGAAATCCACCGTCTCGCCAATCCGTCGGAGCTGTTAAAAATCGCGGCTGATCACTACCCCGGCCTGCAGGTTCTGGCCACGGGTTCGTCCACGCTCGGCGCAAGCACCCGGTTTCGCGATACCCTCGCGGGGCGTAAGCGCCAGTTGCTCCTCTCACCGGTCTTGTTCAGTGAACTGGAGACCTTCGACTCACCGCCGCTCGAGAAGCGCCTGCTCCATGGAGGATTGCCGGAAAATCTCCTTTCCGCCGAGTTCCCCGAAGCCGATTTCGTGTAGTGGATGGACGCCTTCTGGGCGCGTGACATTCAGGAACTGTTCCGTTTGGAGAAGCGTGACACGTTTTTGCGGTTGCTCGAACTGCTCCTCGTGCAAAGCGGCGGCCTGTGCGAGCTGAACAGCCTTACCTCGCCGTGCCGGTCAAACCGCCAGACGCTGGCCAACTACTTGCGGGTGCTGGAGGCCACGGGCGCGGTGCATGTTTTGCGTCCCTTCTCGACCAACGCGCAGCAGGAGATCACGGCGATGCCCAAGGTGTATGGATTTGACACTGGATTCGTGTGCCGTGCGCGCGGGTGGCGATCCCTCCGCCGGGAGGATTACGGCCCGCTTTGGGAGCACCTTGTCCTCGACGAACTGCGGCACCGCTTTCCGCCCGCTGATGTGCATCACCGGCGGGCGGACTGTATCGAAACCGGCCTTGGCAGGATTGCAGAAGCGGTCAGGCTTGCCCGTCGTCCGGTCGGCTGAAGGGTTCCTCACGTCGGGCCGAGCCTGCCGCGCCACGCTGCGATCTCGGCGGCCACGGCCTTCGGGCCGGGCATGCCCGGCATTTCGCGCGCGGCGAGGGCTCTCTTTAGGTCGAAGCACTCTTTCCAGTCCGGCGTGAGGAGCGGGGAGACGGCCGTCGCGTCGGTATCGGGCAGCTTGTCGAGCGGTACGCCGGCCTCTTCGGCGCGGGCGACGAGCGTGCCCACGGCGTGGTGGGCGTCGCGGAAGGGCATACCCTTGCGCACGAGGTAGTCGGCCACGTCGGTCGCGAGGAGAAGCGGATCGGCCACGGCGGCGGCGCAGCGCTCCGCGTTGGGGCGCGCGCCCGCGAGCGTGCCGGCGAGGATGTCGAGGCAGGCCAGCGTCGTGTCGAGGCAGTCGAAAACCGGCGGCTTGTCTTCCTGAAGGTCGCGGTTGTAGGTCAGCGGCAGGCCCTTGCAGAGGGTCAGCAGGGTGGAGAGGGCGCCGTGCGCGCGGGCACTTTTGCCGCGGATGAGTTCGAGGGCGTCGGGGTTCTTCTTCTGCGGCATCAGGCTGGAACCGGTCGTGAATCCGTCCGAGAACGTGATGAACCCGAATTCGCTGCTGTTCCAGAGAATGAAGTCCTCGGCGGCACGGGAGAGGTGTGTGGCGCAGAGCGCGGAGGCGGCGGCGAACTCGATGAAGTGGTCACGGTCGGCCACGGCGTCGAGGCTGTTACGCGTCAGGCGCGGCGCGCCGGTGCCGTCGATGAATCCGAGGAGCTTCGCCGTGTGTCCGCGGTCGATGGGCAGGGTGGTACCGGCCAGCGCCCCAGCCCCGAGCGGGCACACGTTGACGCTCTCGGCAAAGGCCGCGAACCGGCCGCGGTCGCGCCCGAACATCTCCGCATAGGCCAGGAAGTGGTGCGCCATTGAGACTGGCTGGGCGCGCTGCAGGTGAGTGTAGCCGGGGATATACACTTCCTGGGTGGCCTCTGCTTGGTCGACAAGGGCGATGAGCACGCGGTCCAGCGCCGCCCGCACCTTTTCCGCCGCGTCGCGGAAAAAGAGCCGCATGGCCGTCGCCACTTGGTCGTTGCGGCTGCGGGCGGTGTGCAGCTTCGCCGCCGCAGGCACGCGCTGGCTCAGGGCCTGCTCGATGTTCATGTGCACGTCCTCGAGCGCGGGATCCCAGTCAAACCGCCCCGCGCCGATCTCGCCGAGTAGTTCGTCCAGCCCCGCACAGATGGCCCCGGCTTCGTCCGCCGTGATCAGTCCGGCGTGCGCGAGCATGCGCGCGTGCGCCTGGCTCCCGCGGATGTCAAAGGGCGCCAGCCGTTTGTCGAACGACACCGACTCGCTGAACCCCACCATGCGCGGGTCCGGCCCCTCGCGGAACCGCCCCCCCCACGTCGCCTGCTTTTGCTCTGCCATGCCGGGAGAGGCTTGTCACCGCACGCCTCGGCGCAACGGGAAAATAGCGCCTGTGCGCTCCCTCCTTGACGCATGGGCCGCGGGTGCAAAGTCTCGCTTTTTCACTGATGGTATTTTTGCTATGAAATCAAAAAAAGTCGCTATCCTCACCGCCGGCGGGCTCGCGCCGTGCCTCAACACCGCCGTCGCCGGCCTTATCCGCCGCTACACCGAGACGGATCCGTCCATTGAGATCATCTGCTACCGCTGCGGCTACAAGGGCCTGCTCCTCGGCGACAGCTACAAGGTCACCGACGAGGTGCGCGAAAATGTAGACGCGCTCTTCGCCCTCGGCGGCAGCGCCATCGGCAACAGCCGCGTCAAGCTGACCAACGTGGAGGATTGCGTGAAGCGCGGCCTCGTGAAGGAGGGCGAGGACCCGCGGAAAAAGGCTGCCGACCAGCTCGTCAAAGACGATGTCGACGTCCTCCACACCATCGGGGGCGACGATACCAACACCGCAGCCGCCGACCTCGCCGCCTTTCTCAAGAAGAACGATTACGACCTCACTGTAATCGGTTTGCCCAAGACCATCGACAACGACGTTGTTCCCATCAAACAATCTCTCGGTGCGTGGACCGCCGCCGAGGAGGGTGCCCACTTCTTTGCCAACGTCGTCAGCGAATACAACGCCAATCCCCGCATGCTCATCGTCCACGAGGTCATGGGGCGCAACTGCGGCTGGCTCACCGCTGCCACCGCCCGCTGCTACCGCGACCTCATCGACCACGATGAATACGTGCCCGAGCTGGGTGTGTCCATGGACAACCTCGACGTCCACGGCGTCTTCATCCCCGAGATGGACATCGATATCGACGCCGAGGCCGAACGCCTCATGGGCGTCATGGACGAACTCGACAACGTGAACATCTTCATCTCCGAGGGCGCCGGCGTCGACGCCATCGTCAAAAAGATGGAAGCGGCGGGCGAAGAGGTGCCGCGCGACGCCTTCGG
>SKLD01000335.1 GCA_007123395.1 Opitutales bacterium | reverse complement strand
TGCTCAGGCGAAGCTCACGGTCATGCAGATTCGGATTCTTTTTGATGGTGAGGGATACATCGTGGATCTTGAGACTGTCCGCGATGGTGAAAAGCTTCGCCATCGCTTCGTCCTCTTCGGGCTGGTTGTCGAACTTTGTGATCAGGACGATCCGTTTCGGGGGGCCGAAGCGCACCGCCGTCTCACAAAAGCGAAGAAAGTTTATGATCTGATGGTGCTGGCGGATGTAGGGATCCTCCACGACGATCTCTTCCGCACCGGGGAGGTAGTCCCCGAAGATGACGTCGTAGGAGTGCCCTGTGGCGCCGTAGTGGATACGGTAGTTGCGTTCTTTTGGCTGAGCGGCGGCTTCCGCGTCGGGCAACACGGAGAGTTCGATTTCATCCGGATCTTGCGCGGGTGCGGGTGCCTCGGCAGGATCCGGAGCGGCATCCTCCCCCTGCTTGTCTTCCTCCGCGGCGGCTTCCTTTCGACCTTTGCGCGCGGGCGCGGGCACGATGGACGCATCGCGGGCAGGATCTTGGGTGGCCTCCGCGTTTTTCGACTCGGGACAGTAGACAACAACCAGTTTCCCGTTCTCGTCGTAATAGCCGAGGTTGATGCTGGCGAATTCATCGTCGGGCTTTTTCTTGTTCAACTGTTCCTTTACGCGCCGGCGACCCTCCACCGCATACTCGAGGTATTCATTGAGTTCGGCCTGCGTGGGTTCAATGCCGGGGTGGAGCATCTTCACATACGCGCAGACCGTCTTGAGGACCGCTGTCTGATCCCGTTGGTCATACCCGGGTCCCAGTTTGCAGGCGGCCTTCACTTGGGCGAAGCGGTTCGTCCTGCGGGCGAGGTAATGGAAGGCCTCGGCCAGATACTCGATGATCAGTCCATAGCGCCGGGTGAGGTTTTCATCTTTATTCTTCGGGATTTCCCAGCCCGGCAGGAATGTATGAAACCGGTCGAGGATCGCGAGATCAAAGACCGGATGAAGCGGCTTGAAGAGCGTGTGCTCGACAGAGTTCACGATGGCTTCGATGGAATCGTCGATGTTTCCGACAAAGGCCATGCTGGCGTTCGCCGTGACCGTTGCCGAGCGGGTGAAATTCCCGTTGGCCATATACTGCTTCATGATCTGGAAGGTTTCCTTGTCGCGCACGACCACGCCCTCGCCGACTTCGTCAAACGCCACTACATCCCAAAAGCCGATGATCCCGACCTGCTTGCGCTGATTGTTCCACCACAGCGTCGCCGCCGAGGTCGGCGCGCCGAGGAGGGTGGCATACGGCGAGAACTCGCTGAAGGTGTAGGACTTTCCGTTTCCGCGCGGCCCCAGTTCGATGAAGTTGAAGTTGGATTCCACGAGCGGGGCGAGCCGCGCGAGGTAGTGAAACTTCAAGCGGCGGCTCATCCACCCGGGTTCGAGGCCGAACGAGCGGATGATGACATCGAGCCATTCGTCGCGCGAAAAGGCGCGACGGCCCTCCACAAAAGCATCAAAATCGAACCGGGAGAGCTGAATCGGCTTCAGCGATTCGATGTAGAACGCATAGTCGTCGTCCTCCACATCATTGTGACCCACCGTGCATTCCGCCCAGATGCCGCCTTCAAAGATTCGTTCGTTTTCCTCCCTGTAGAATGTGTCATTGATGGCGATGCGCGATGAATTGAAATTCTCCATGCGTGCCCACGGGCGTTTCTCCTTCTCTGAATATTTCACATGGATCTTGTCGATAAAGGTGTGCCGCCCCTTCTGTTGCACAAGCATCTGTGCGCGGTTGCTTTCATCCGGGCGCACATAATTCTTCTGCAAGGTCTCCAGGACAGCCTGTTTGCCTTCTTCGATTTCCCGCGGGTCGTCGCTGGCGCAGTACCGTGCGAGGAGAAATTCGAGGACAAACGACGGCACATTCGTGCCCTTCTTCACCTGCAGGAGGAGGTCTTTGCGGACGACTTTCCCGAGGAACACGTCGTTCAGTTTTTGGTCGAGTGAATCCAGGTTCATTCCAAATAGGCGGTTTTGAGTTTGAGTTCGGCGAGTTGCACGTTGGTCGACGGTTCCAAGACACGGACCGTGAACGATCCGGAAAAATCATCCTCCATCCGGAGCCCCACCGAGGTGGCCATCCCCGGACGGATGACGACGCAACCGGTGGCCGGATTGACCGACTGCCCCGAACCGGCGAGGCCGACGATACGCTCCTTCGCGTCCACCGCTTCGATGGCGACTTCGCGCTCGATTTCATCGGCAAACAAGTCTGTTTCCGGCCAAGCCAGGTCGATCACGGGCCGCCGCGAGGTTATCTTGTCCGTCTTTCCTTGCCGGTAGCTGAGCATGATGCGCACGGATTTTCCGGCCTTCCTGGCCCCGGCCGTGCCCTCCAGTTCCACGGAGATACAGGGAAGCACGCACTCCTGGAGAGAGAGTCCCTCGTGGCAGTAGACGTTTCCGCGGGCATAGGGCACAAGCCGGCGCGGGCTCGCGTATTTTTTCAATTCCCCGGGTATACCGAGGTCACCGGTGTCGAGGACCACATTTGCCTTGTCCCCCTTGCCGTCGCCCAGGAGACAGCGCGGTTTTTGCACCTCCCAGTGTCCTTCGGGCTTTGGCGCGACGTTTCCCGCCTCCTGATCATGAAAGAGGAGAAACCCGTGGTCGGTCGCGATGACCGCCGCGTCAAAGCCCAGATCTCCGGCTTTGCGCACACCGCGGATGATTTGGCGGACGAGACCGGGGATGACGTTGAGCGTTTGGTGCGGCGTCTCGTGGCCGAGGTTATCGATGTCGCGTGTCCTCACGACGAGCAGCTTCACCGTAGCGGGGACCTTCGGCTTTTTCCGCTTCAGAAAGTCCTCCAGTCCGATATCGGCGCATTGATCTCCTTTCCTCGATTGCAGGAAGGAAAATCGCGTCGCCGGAGCGGTGGCGAGCGTTCCCCCGAGCGTTGTCACCCATTTCCCGTCGCGCTTTTCGAGGGAGAGGGCGGTCTCGGCGTCCGGCATCAGGCTTGCCATACCGATCTCCGTGTAGGTCGGCAACTGGGCGCAGACCGGTTCGAGCACCACCTTCATCTTTTCGGAGAGCTGCTTTTCGATCTCGACACCCAGTTCGTAGCGCAGTGAGTCCACAAGGAAGTAGGCCACTCGGCGCCCGGCCTCCAGGCGGGGTGCCACGCGTTTGGCAAAGAGCTGCCGGTTCCAGAGGATCTGCCCGTCCGCCACCGGCCACCCGGCGGCTTCCACCAAGCGGACGAATTCCGCCTGCAACGCCTCGACGGATCCGAAATACGCTTTACGGGCGGTGGCCACGAGTTGATCCAACGCGTCGTTCTCCTCGAACTCAAGCCCGGCGGCGTGCTCCATCTCCCGGTGGTGGCGGTCGAGTTCGCGCCATGACGACGCGTAACCGCGCACCACCGCCTCCAGGCTGGGAAACTTCGGCACCGCCAGCCGCCGTGCGGTCTCGATGAGGTCGACCGCGCGCGCGGCGAGCGTCCACTCCGCCATCCGGATTTCCTCTGTCAGCCAGATCGATTCGCGGCGGCTCTCCCAAACAGTGCGCGCCGCCTCCGTCTCGCCCGCGCATGCGTGCTCGATCGCCCGGCGCAGGAAGAAGCGCTCCTCGCATGAGAACGTGTCCCGCACCCCCGTGCTCGTCATGCCTTTCGTGCGTTCGGCGAGGCCGAGTTCGGCCTCCACCTCCAAGGCTGTCGATTTGTAGGTGTCTTTGTGGCGGTCGTCGCGGCGGAGGTCTTCGCACACCTCAAAAACCAGATTGCGTGCCTGCGCGTCTGCCCGCGGGACGGTTTCGAGGGCGGGCGGCACCTCGCCGGCGGCGTCGAACGCGAACTCGCTGAAGAGCAGCAGCCGCCACAATTCGTCCGCGATCGAAGGCCGTGTCTGCCCTTTGGTTTTCAGTTTGTGCCCGAGGCTCCGCACGGAAAAGTCGCGCATTTCGGCCACCCAAGTCGGGTCGCCCTTCAACGCCGCCTCTTGCGCGGGCCTTGGTGAGAGCACACCGAGCAAAATCTCTTTCGCTGAGGAAGCCCCGAGGAGCGTCTTCAAGCGCGGCCACGATCCGCCTTTGTCGAGAGCGTCGATCATCTCGAAGGTCGGTTCGCCCTCTTGAAACAAGCGGTTGATCTCAGCCAAATGGTCGGCCTTTGCCCTGCGGCAGATTTCGCTGTACTCGTCTCCGTCGCCCTGCGGAAACACCGCCCCCAGCTCTCCGAAGACGGCAAACGGGTCGCGCTGCTTCGCCTCGGCGTCCGCCGGTGCCGCATAGGGCAACCAGATCACGATATCCCGCTGCGTTGCCGCATGTAATTCCCCGATGGCGTCCGTGGCCGCCTCGCGTGCTTCGATGATCGATCCGGCGCCGTCGATCACCCGGCGCGTTTTCGTCTCCATCGACAGCACGATCTCGCGGTAGCGTCGCGCCGGATCATAGACCACCAGGCAGGAGTGGCTCCGTGCGCGCCGG
>SKLD01000190.1 GCA_007123395.1 Opitutales bacterium | reverse complement strand
GTCCGTCGAGGCCCGGGGGCAGGCGGTCGTGGACGTCCGCGAAGAAGGCGCGGAGCGTGGCGGGCGACCGCGGGAGATCGGCGAGGTCGCGCCGGTCGGGCGGGAACTCCGGCGGCGGGAGCGGGCTGTCGAGCTTGAGGGCGCGTATTTGCGTTTCCAGTTCGCTCAGCCGGGGGAGCTTCGGATCGAGGGCGCGGAGATCGCGGAGGAGGTCGGCCCATGTCATGCGCGCGTCAGCGGCTTCGTCAAAGTACGCGTCGACCTTGGCCTTGTAGCCGCGCTTCCTCTTGCGGCGCCCGATGATGCCGACGGTGCGCGTGTCGTAGCCCTCGGCTTGGAGGCCCTCGCGGTAGTTGAGGTATTGGTGGAGATTCTCGGCGGAATCGACCTTGAGTTCGAGAAGCAGCGCCCGGCGGTCCTCGGTGAGGAGGAGGTCGAGCCGGGCATCGGCGTCGCCGAAGGGCCGCGACTGCTGGTCGACGCGCGTCTTGGCGGCGCCCATGCGCAGAGGCCGCGCCACGCGTTTGTCGATACAGCGAAGGAACGCGGCGCGGAAGGCGGCATCGCCCAAGCAGTCTTCGAGGGTCGTTTCAATGAGGGCTTCGTCTTGTTTTGGCATAATGGTGAGGCGGTTGATGTGGCGGTTTTGGAGGGCGCAACTCCCTTAGCGCCGCTGTCGGGAAGGATGCTAGACTACAAATCGATTTGTGCCGCACGTCCGGTCACGGAAGCCGTCCGGTGCCGCGAGCGGGTAGATCTATTGAATTTGGATTTTCCAGTTGCTGTTGAAGCGGGTGTCGGCGTGCAGGCGCAGCGGCGCGAGCCGGGCGCGGTATTCCCGGCGGACCGCGTCGGCCTCGGTGTCGCGCAGTTCCATAACGGATGCCGGTGCGGACGTGGACAGGTAGCGTTAAGACCGGCGATCCTACCACAGGGGGTATGACAAAAACGGTCATAGGTCCGAAAAAAGCTGAAATTTTTCGTTCACCGCCTTTTCCTTGAGGGTATGTCGACGCAAAGGAAAGGCCTCGTGCGGATAATGCACATTCTCCACCACCTGCGCGACGAAGCGCGGGGAACGGCGTCGCCGGGGCGCCCGGCAGGCCGGTCGCGGCGGGTAAATGCCCGCACCCTGGCCGAGACCCTTGAGTGCAGCGGACGGACCATCCAGCGCGACATCGAGGCCCTGCGCGACGCCGGATATGACATCGATTACGATGAGAATGCCCATACCCTTGAGTGGAAGAACGCACGCGAGGTCGAACCCGTGCCGCTCATGACGGCCACGGAGGACGAGGTCGTCGCTCTCACGACGGCCCTGGCCTTGAGCGGCACGCTCCTCGACAACGCGGCGGCCCGGCATTTGGAAACCTTTCTCGGCAAACTCGAGCACCATCTCGAGGACGGTTTTCTGCACCCGCTGGAAGACGTTCGCGCCAGCCTGAGCTACCTGCCGACACAGGTGGCGGTCAACGAGGCACCGCACTGGACCGATATCCAGCGGGCCATCCTCAACGAACGGGGTCTGGAGATCACCTATGCCTCGCCGCACTACGGCGACGATCCCCACACCTACGCGCTCGAGCCTTTCCGCCTCGTCCACCTCGACGGGGCATGGTATGTCATCGGGCGCAAGCGCGGGGCAGGAACCAGCAACCAGGATCTCCGTCTCTTCCGCCTGAGCCGCATCCAATCCCTCGCGACCGCCCGGTGGACCGTTGCGGCGCCGCCTCCGCCCGCCGCTTTGATCGACGAGCGGATGCGCTTCGGCCTCGGCGCATGGCAGGGCGACGAAATCGAAACCGTGAAGATGCGCATCGACGCGGATGTCGCGGGGTTCGTCCGCGAACGCGCGTGGAACCCCTCCCACCGCTTCACCGAAGAACCGGACGGCGATTGGCTCCTTGAATTCGAAACCGCCCACGCCGACAAGATCATGCACTTCGTCCTCGAATGGAGCCCGCACATCGAACTCCTCGAACCGCATTACCTCCGTCCGCTCATTGCGAACCTCGCCGAATCCGCACGAAAGCTGCACAAAGCCACCCGGTCCAAAGCCTAACGGATTCGCCTACAGCGGTGTATCCAAAAAGCTCCAGCGACGGCAGGTCGTTTCGGGGACCAACCGCAACAAGCGCATACGGAGTTGCGCCCTCCATGTGAGGAAACCAACCGCTCCAAAGCCTGACGGCTTCGGCTACTTCTCCCTCTCCCTCTCCCTCTTCGTCTTCCTCTTCTTCTATCCCCGGATCAGCACCCCACCCGCCCCAAGATCAGAGCGGAATTTCACGGCGTTGAGGGGGCGGCGCGGCCCAGCATCCACTGCCATGCGGGCAGAACGGTGACGGGCTCGGGGACGGCGGGGTACGGAAGGCGGGATTCGAGGGTGAGGATGGTTTGGTCGGCGCGCGGATGTTCGCGCGCGGCCGACCGCAGGGCGCGGACTTCGCGGGCAAGAGTGGCGGGATCATCGAGGGAGGCGCAGACTTGTATCAGCTCTTCGGAGCCGTCGGCGTGGCGGGCGAGGAAGTCCACTTCGAAACCGTCCGCCGTGCTGACGTATGCGGCGTCCGCGCGGCGGCGCTGTAAATCAATGAAGACGGCTGTCTCGAGGGCGTGCCCCGTGTTCGGGCGCCCGCTGCGGTCGAAAACGGGGATGAGGGCGGTGTCCGCCGGATAGACTTTGCGGGGATTCACTTGGCGGCGCTTCTCGGAGTCGGTGGCGACAGGGACGGCCTGGAGCAGAAAGGCGTCTTCCAAGTGGGCGAGGAAATCATAGAGGTGCCCGCGCGAGGCGGGGATGCCCTGGGATTTGAGGTCGGCGGCGAATTTGGTGACGGAGAAGAGACCGGCGGGGCTGCTCAGCAGACGGCGCACGAGCCAGCGGAGCGCGGTGACGTTGCTGACCTCATGGCGTTCGATGACATCGCGCAGGAGGAGCACGTCCACGTAACCTTGGAGCAGTTGGCGGCGCGGCACCGGATCGAGGCCCTGGGCTTCGGGAAAGCCCCCGGTCTCCAGATAGCGGGCGAAGTGGTGGTCGAGGGCAGCGGCTTTGCGCCGGGTGAGGCGGCCGGGGTTGGCGGGCGGCCCCTCCCCGTGATGCCGCAGCCACTCGCCGAAGCTGAAAGGATGGATAGGCACTTCCCATGCGCGCCCGCGCATGGAGCTGGCGATCTCGCGGCTGAGCAACTTGGCGGAGGAGCCGGAGAGAAAGATTTCGTGCCCCGGGGTATCGAGGAGGCGGCGCACAAAGGTCTCCCATCCGGACACCAGTTGAATCTCGTCAAAGAAAAAGGTGACGGGCTCTTCGGACGGCTCGGGGAAGAGGCGCAGGTGGGTGTCGGGCAGGAGGTGCAGATCGGAGACGGCAAGGCCGGCGAGGCGTTCGTCCTCGAAATTGAAATACACGAGGCGGTTGGGGGTGCGCCCCGCCCTAAGGAGATCGGCGCGGCATTGGTGGAGGAAACTGGTCTTGCCCGCGCGCCGCATCCCGATGACGGCCACCGCCTTGCCGGGAATCGCGGGCAAGACGGCGTCCCGCCGCGTCAACCCGGGGGGCGCGGATTCCACCGCCGACAGCAGCTTGTCACGGATGACTTGCTCAATTTGGCCTTCCATAGATGCTCAAATTGGCACAATTTGGATTTTTTGAAAGTCTAAAATGGCGGATGTTTGGGCGTTGCAAAAGAGGGCTAGGGACGGGAAGAGTCCTTTGGGTTGGGTAACCGCACTCGACGGCTTACTTGAAGATCCGCCGGAAGACCTGCTTGCCGACGACCCGTCCGGCCACCCGCCGCCGCGCGCGCTGACCCCAGGATGGCATTCGCGTCACGGAGACGATCACCCGGATGCGGTAGAAAGCATCTGCGTTCGCCAAGGAGATCAGCGGTTCCTTATCCATCTTTTCGGTTACGTCCCGACCGCTTGATATTCTCCGCGAAATCCGGACCCATGTTTTCCGAAGGCCGCAAGCAGCGCAAACGGAGTTGCGCCCTCCATATTGACAGCCTCACTTCTCCCTCTCCCTCTCCCGCTTCTTCTTCGTCTTCCTCTCCGTCTACCCCAGGACCACCAACCACCCGTTCCAAAGCCTGACGGCTTCGGCTACCGGTGTAGCACCCAGAAAGCTCGGCGACTGCAGGCCGTTTCGGGACATGGTTTCGCCGTAGCGTGAAGCTTCAGCGAGCGCCGCGCAAAAGGCCCGCCCTGACACCGCAACCGTTCGTGCCTCGCTAAAGCTTCAGCCTACTTCTTTCCAGCCGCAGGGCCGCCTCACCAGCCGCAATCAGCGCAAGCGGAGTTGCGCCCTCCATGTAATGAAATCTTCGTTCTAAAGCCTCACGGCTTCGGCTAGCGGTGTAGTACCCAGAAAGCTCGGCGACTGCAGGCCGTTCGGGACATGGTTTCGTCGTAGCGTGAAGCTTCAGCGAGCGCCGCGCAAAAGGCCCGCCCTGACACCGCAACCGTTCGTGCCTCGCTAAAGCTTCAGCCTACTTCTTTCCAGCCGCAGGGCCG
>SKLD01000175.1 GCA_007123395.1 Opitutales bacterium | reverse complement strand
CACCGATAGCACCGTCGGCCTCAGCCGTCGTATGCGGCACCGCACTTTTCCGCGGGCATCGGCTGAAGCCGACGGTCCGATAGTGGCCGCTGGGAGAACGGCGAAGGGTTACCGGATCGGGGCACGGTTCCCATGGGACCGACGGCTTCAGCCGTCGTGCGGTGGGCACCGCACTCTTCCGCGGGCATCGGCTGAAGCCGACGGTCCTATGGGCAACGGTGTGTGCGCGCGGCGGCTTCTCGGGAGCGGCGGCCTCAGCCGTCGCTTCGCCGGGGCCGGCCCCAATCCGCCGCAGGCGATTCTGATCGCCGCGCAGAGTAGGTGCGAGAGCTTGCTCCGCACCCCGCCGACGCCGCGACTCCGCGAACACCCCGCCGTCCCCGCGCCACACCGCCGGGCGTGCGCCGCAAGACCACGCACTGCCGACCAAAGGTCTGGCAGCTACTTTCCTCGGGACGGCGACACCGATAGCACCGTCGGCCTCAGCCGTCGTATGCGGCACCGCACTTTTCCGCGGGCATCGGCTGAAGCCGACGGTCCGATGGCCGGCGGCCATTCCGGCAGTCGGTCCGGGCCGTAGGAAGTTCCGAGCATTGTGTATTCTGGTTTTCATGACTTACACCAACTTAATCATGACCGCCGAGAGCATGAGGGTGAAAATGCAAATGGGGATGAGGATCTTCCAAGAGAGGTTGAGCAGCCCGTAAAACTGCGTTCGCGGAAACGTCCACCGTACCCAGATGACGACGAAGACCATGATGTAGAGCTTCACGAGGAACCAGAAGACCCCGGGAAGGACGCCGACGGGGCTGTGCCATCCGCCGAGGAAGAGGACCACGGCAAGGGCGCAGCCGATGACGATGTTCGCGTACTCCGCCATGAAGAAGACGCCGAATCCCATGCCGGCGTATTCGGTGTAGGCCCCGGCGACAAGTTCGCTTTCCGCCTCTGCCATGTCGAAGGGCGCGCGGTTCGTCTCCGAGAGCATGCAGACAAAGAAGATGACGAACGTCACCGGCATGAGCGGATTGGAGGCGAGGGCAAAGACGTTCCAGTTCCAGAAGGCGCCCGCCTGCTGGTTGACGATCTCCGGGAGGCTGAGGGTGCCCGCCAACATGATCATCGTGATGATGACGAGCATCATGGGGATCTCGTAGGCGACGTTCTGGGAGACGACACGCGCGGCCGAGATAATGCCGTATTTATTGCGCGACGACCAGCCCGCGAGCATGACGGCGATGACGTTGAAGGAGCTGAAGGCGAAGAGCGCGATCAACCCGACGTTGAGGTCGATGCCGACAAGGTATTCACTGAAGGGAAGAATGGCGAAGGCCATTATGGCCGGCGGCATCATGAGGATGGGCGCGAGGCGGAAGAGGAAGCGGTCGGCCCCGGGCGGCACGATCATCTGCTTGGAGAGGAGTTTGCCGGCGTCGGCAATGGGCTGTAGCAAACCGGCGTAGCCCACCTCGGTGGGGCCCGCGCGGCGTTGGAAGCGCCCTGCCCCCTTGCGCTCCACCCAAACGAGGTAGGCGGCGTTGAGCCCGACGAAGGCTGCCACGCCGGCGACGAAAACCAAAAGACGAAGGGGTTCGGCGGCGATCATCGGTCGATATCGGGGATGACGAGATCGAGGCTGCCCATCATGGCGATGCCGTCGGCGAGCATCAGGCCGCGCGCCGCTTCCTCGAAGAGGCTGAGGTTGCCGAAACAGGGCGTGCGCAGGCGCACGCGGTGCGCCACGGGCTTGCCCGTGCTCACGACCCGCACTTCGAAGCGGCCGCGCGCCGCCTCGGTGGCGTAGCAAAAGTCCCCTTCCGGCAGCTTGAGTTTACGGGGCACCTTGCCCATGACGGGGCCGTCCGGCAGGCGGTCGAGGCACTGCTCGATGATGCGCAGGCTCTGCTCCATCTCTTCCATGCGTACCTTGTAACGGGCCATGCTGTCCGCCGCGGGGTCAACGGCGACGTCAAAATCGAGTTCCGGATACACCGAGTATGGCTCGGCCCGGCGTACGTCGTACGGGATACCCGCTCCACGGATCATCGGGCCGGTGGCACCGTATTTGCGGCACATTTCAGCGTCGATGATGCCGATGCCCTCGACGCGCTTGCGGAAGATGATGTTCTCCGAGACAAGGCGGCGGAACATCTTCAGGCGCGGCCGGAACTCCTTCACGAACTCCCGCACATCCTCCACAAAACCTTCGTTCAAGTCCTCGGCCAGCCCGCCGACGCGGTAATAGCAATAGGTGAGGCGCGCACCGGTGAGCGCCTCGAGGATATCGAGGATCTTTTCGCGGTCGTCGAAGGCATAGAGCAGAGGCGTCATGCCGCCGAGGTCGAGGAGGAACGCACCCCACCAGACAAGGTGGCTGGAGATACGGTTCAGCTCCGATGTAATGACACGGATGTACTCCGCGCGGGGCGGGACTTCGATGCCGCAGGCCCGCTCGATGACACCCACGTAGGCGTGCGTGTACATCATGGCGGAAAGATAGTCGATGCGCCCCGTATTGGGGAGAAACTGGTCCCATGGGCGGTTTTCGCCCATCTTCTCATGCTCACGGTGCACGTAGCCCGCAACAATGACGGCCTCATTGATAAACTCGCCGTCCATCGTGAGTTTGACGCGCAGGACACCGTGTGTGGCGGGGTGCTGCGGGCCAAGGTTGAGGACAAACGTCTCCTGCGGGCCGGTGGACTGGACGGGATAGAGTTCCATTACGGTTTGAGAAGCGGGTCGGAGGGCGGTTTGAAATCCTTGCGCAGGGGGTAGCCTTCGAAGTCATCCGGCAAGAGCAGGTGGATCGGATTCGGGTGGCCCGTGAACTGGATCCCGAAAAACTCGGCGGTTTCTCGCTCGTGCCAGTTCGCGCCGGGAAAGATGAAAGAGAGCGTGGCGATCTCGGGCCGGTCACGGGGGATGCGGGTGCGCACGCACACGCGCGTGCCCGCTTCAAAGTGCATGAAATCGTAGACCAGTTCAAACTGCTCCGCGTCCGGCCAATCGACGGCGGTGATCATGTCGATGGCAAAACCCTCGTCGTCGAGCAGCTTGGCGGCCTCTTCGATCTGATGCGGCTCGACGATGGCGTCGAGATCGTAGCCGACCTTGGCAAACTCGGTTTTCCGGCACGGCGGCGGCGGAGGAGGTGGTGGTGGTGGTTCGGCGGTATCCGCCTCATTCTCGGCACCGGCGGATGCCTCCGGAGGAGCGGGATTTTCCGTATCCATGGTAGGAAACAGCTCTTGAAAGCGTTCGAAGAGATGATCGGGGCAGCGGCTCATTCCGTTTCCACACGGGGCCAGCGGCGATGGCCGGTGATTTTTTCCTCGAGGGCGAGGATGCCTTCGATAAGTGCTTCCGGCCGCGGCGGGCAGCCCGGCACGTAGATGTCGACGGGGAACAATTTGTCCACGCCCATGACAACGGAGTACTGGTCCTTGTTCGTGAAAGGCCCGCCCGAGACAGCGCAGTTGCCCATGGCAATGACCCACTTGGGCTCGGTCATCTGGTCATAGAGAGTCTTGATCAGATCGGCCATCTTGATATTGACGGTCCCCGCCACGATCATGACGTCCGCCTGCCGCGGCGAAGGGCGGAAGACTTCCGCCCCGAAGCGCGAGATGTCGAACCGCGACGCACCCGCCGCCATCATCTCAATGGCGCAGCATGCGAGACCGAAGGTCAGCGGCCAAAGGGAATTGGCACGGCCGAGGGCGACGAGATCGTCGAGCTTGGCAAACTTGACGACGGAGGAGAGGTCCGGGTTCCCGGTAACGCCCGCGGGCATCGCGCCGGCGGCGAGGTTCGGTTGGATTGGCTGGTTCTGCGGGCTCATTTTTGCATGGGAGTGAGGGTTCGCGCCGCCGCCGGGACGGACTGCACGGGCGGCGGGCGGCGGATCCATTGAAAGACGCCCTTCGTCCATGCGTAGACGACCACAAGGGAGAGAATACCGAGAAAAACGGAGATAGCGACGAGGTCGCGCCACGGGAACACCCGGTCGTAAACAACAGCCACCGGAATCAGGTAGATGACGGCCACGGCAAAGGCCACGAACACAAGGGCGTAGAGATAGTAGACCGCGCTGTAACGGATCCACGCGTCGCCAATCGGTTCCGCCCCGCACTCGATGAATTGCCCCGCACGGTTCATCGTCTGCCGCGAACCCCGCGACATCAGCAGATGCGCGATAGTCAGCGGCGCGAGCGCGAATCCGAGCCCGAGCAAACCGTAGGCGGTGAGGTAGATGAGATAAAGATCGAGAGGGTCGCTCATGCCGCGACCGCCTCCATTCGCGGCACAGGCTTCGCCGCCCGCCGCATCGACGGGGCGAGCCAAGAATGAAAACCACGGAGTAGATTGAGCACCATCGAAAAGACCTTTGACAACGACGATGAAAAAGAAGGCATGCCGGTCAAGGGTATTGCGGAAGGAAAGGGGTCGCACACATCCTCCACGCAGCACGGACATTCCTGTCCGTGTGCGGTTGAGCGGACACCGCAGACACGGGT
>SKLD01000115.1 GCA_007123395.1 Opitutales bacterium | reverse complement strand
GCCGTCCAATCACCGGTTCTACATCAAAGGAGAGTGCCGACCTGCGGATAAACCGGACGCGGGTGTCCTGTTTTGTCTTGACGGAGACGCTGCACGGCTGCATATTTTCGAATAAGGAGGAGGACGCACTATGGGCAGGCATGCGCGGTTGGTTTTGGGGGATGAAGAAACCAAGCTGAACATCTCGCCGATGATCGACATGGTCTTCATTCTCCTGATCTTCTTCATCGTGACGACGGTGTTCGTTGACGAGCGGGGAATACCGGCGGAGCGCCCTATGCCGGCGGTGGGTCGACAGGAGGACAGGGCCGAGCCGGTAATTTTCCGTGTTACGGCGGCGGGCCGTGTGATGCACGATGGTGCGGAGGTGTCCTTGATGCGCGTGGAAGGGATTGTGCGCAGCGCGCGTTCGCTGGACCCTGAAGTCCCAACCATCTTACAGGTGGAGCGCGGTGCGCGCGCGGGACTGATGATCCAAGTGATGGATCAGGCCCGCCGGGGTGATCCGGATGTGCCGGTCAGTATAACGGTGGTGGACTAGGCCGGGTGCAATCCCGGGGTCAGCGGAGGCGATTCCACGTTCAATCCGCCGATCCGGCTTTGGCGACGATACCGCGCTGCAATTCGGGGTGCTCGCCTTTGGCATGAACGGGCACGCCTTTCCACCATAGGCGCAGGGCATGCCAGTGGATCTGCGCCATGATGCGTATCGTGATGAGGGGAAAGCGCAGGCTGTAGGCGGCCAGCCGCGGGGTGGTGAGCGGCACGCGGCGGCCCGTCAGCGAGGCGGTGAGAAAGGGGGTGGGCTCGTCGCGGCGGCGGTTGATGACTTGCAGGTTGAGGTGTTCGCCGGGCAAGGGCAGGCAGAGTTCGAGTTGGTGGTCGAGTTCGCTGAAGGGCGAGATGTAGAAGTGCTTGTCGCGGATGTCGCGGTAGCGGTTGCGCTCGAAGTGCTCCCGCGTGAGGAGAAAGGGTTTCAGTTCGCCGAAGGTGTTGTGGACCTCAACGAGCATGGCGAGGGGTTCGCCCGCCGCGTCGTCGCAGACAAAGAAACTCACGGGATTAAAGACGTATCCGAAGACCCGGAGGTTGGTAAGCAGCCGGATACGCCCGATCGCTTCGCTGACACCGCTTTTGCGCAGGAAGGTTTCTACGTTGGCACGCAGACTTCGGTGCCCGAGATAGATGTGGTCGGTATCAGAGAACGTGTATGCGTTGAAGCGATTTCGGCTGATGAGCGGGATGCGCGCGCAGATGCAGTCGATCTCGTCGAGATCGAGGAAAAACATGAATGTGCGCGTGGCAAAGGCGTGGCGGGCGGGGCGAAACCGCGTATGGGCGACTGTGCAGCTATATAGCGACGAGTTCACGATTCCCTCCATCCTGCAGGACGGCGTCGGCGGCGTCGAGCCCGGACATGAGACCGTCTTCGTGAAATCCGTAGCGGAAATAGCTGCCCGCGTAGTAGACCCGTCCGCCTTGGTTCAGCCTCGGCAGTTCTTCCTGTGCGGCGCGCGTGGCGCAGTCGAATGTGGGATGGGTAAAGTCCTTTTCCCAGAGCACGCAGGCGGGTTCGACGAGCCCGGGATCGTCGACGGAGACAAAGTAATCGCGTGATTCGGAAACGTTCTGCAGTCGGTTCATCCAGTAGTGGGTGGAGGCGTGGCCACCTTCAGGCGATGGGTCCATACGGTAATTCCACGATGCCCAGGTGCGGCGCTGTGGGGGCATCACGGACGTATCGGTGTGTAGCTTGATTCGATTGCGCGTGTAGTAGAACACCTCGAGGAGTCGCTGCTCGTCGCGCGATGGATTCGAGCGCAAGGCGAGAGCCTCGTCGGCGTGGGTGGCGATGACGACACGGTCAAAGCGGTGGGTGCGACCGGTGGCGTCGCGCACCTCCACGCCGTCGGGGGCGGCATGGACGGAGCGGGCGGGGCATTCCGTGTGGATGCGGTCGCGGAAAGGCGCGATGAGCCGTTCGCGGTATTCACGGCTGCCGCCGCGCACGGTGCGCCAAGGGTGGTGCGTGTTGACGCCGAGCAGCCCGTGGTTGTGCAGGAACCTCACAAGCGTGCGGGCGGGAAAGTCGAGCATGCGTCCGGGTGGGGTCGACCAAATCGCGCCCGTCATCGGAATCAAGTAGAACTCACGGAACATTCGACCGTAACGCCCCGCATCGAGGAAATCCGCCAGCGTGATCATCTCCTCGTCTGGGGTGTCGAGAAGGGCGGGTGCCTCGCGGTTGAAACGAAGGATATCGCGCAGCATCCCGTAAAAGCGGGGGCGCAGAAGGTTTCGGCGGTCCCCGAAGATCCGGTTGAGCGAGGACCCGCAGTAAGACAGTCCGGCACCTGAGTGGTGGACGCCGAACGACATCTCGGTCGGCATCGTAGGCACGTTCAACTCAGCGAAGAGGCGCGTGAGGCGCGGATAGGTGACCTCATTGTAAACCATGAAGCCGGTGTCGATCGGTATGTCTCGGCCGGCTTCCCGGACCGTCACCGTGTTTGTGTGGCCCCCCACCCACGCTTCGCGCTCGAAGAGTGTGAGGCGGGCAGCTTCATGCAGGCGAAGTGCGGCGGCCATTCCGGCGATTCCAGTCCCGATGACGGCGATAGATTCCATTAGAGGTGAGGATGAAGTCCGTTTTCAAAAAGGCAACGTCGACACATCTCGGAGCACAATCACGCTGGTCAAATGGTCTGTTTACCTGATATTCGGTCGCCCGCGCTGCGGCGGTCCTTTGCATGATAGGCCGTCGGGCTTGAATTCCGGCGGATTTCGTTGCATCGTTTGTCCACGAAGTCTTACGAAGATGGAATCGCTTCGGCTCATCACCTTCAACATAGCCCATGGGCGTGGACTCGGGATCTATCAAGGTTTCACGACGCGACGCCGTTTACGGCGCAATCTGCGGTCGATCGGGTCGCTTCTCGCCAGTCACCGGGCGGATGTGGTGGCTATGCAGGAGGTCGATGAAGATTCGGTTTGGAACCGGCGGGTGAACCTGCTGCATGAGATCGGGGAGTCGGCAGGCATGGAGCACCGTATCATGGGGATCCACAACCGGCACTCCGGACGCTTCCGGCTCAACTATGGAACGGCCGTGCTTTCACGCTTTCCGGTGCGGGCGCACCACAACGAGCCGTTTGGTTCCCGCCGCCTCGGTGAGAAAGGTTTTCTCTACACGGAGATCGACACGGGGGGAGAGCACCCGCTGCCGGTGCTGAACCTGCACCTTGACTTCCGGTCGCGCTCCCGTCGACTGGAGCAGGTCGGGCGCATTGTCGATTTTTTCGAGGGGCCGGAATACCAGTTGACGCCGCTTCCGCCCCTTGTGTGCGGCGATTTCAATGTCGCCTCACACCGCAGCCTCGACGCCACCGCCGAGCTCTTCCGCTACCTCAACCACCGCCACGGTTACCGGCTCTTGCCCGAGGGGGCGCGCACCTTTCCCGCGCAATGGCCGCGGCGGACGATCGATTTCGTGTTCGTTCCCAAGCAGTTCCGGATCGTGCACTGCGAAGTGATCCGTTCTTTCCTCAGTGATCACCGCCCGGTTTTGGTGGAATTGCAGGTGGAGGCTAAATAGTAAGGAACCCGACGGCCTCCGCCTCCGCAGAGCTAATCTCCCCCGGAGGTTCGATTGGCAAGATCTTTGGGATCGGCAGTGCCCTTCATTTCAAGCTAACCGCCGTGGCGCGCGCTCGCGCGGCATCGCGGATTGAACGTGATTTATCCGTCGGGTGTGGTAGGGTTTTGGAATGTCACGAGGAACTTTCTTTCAAAGTGTATCAAAATACTTCGACCGTGCGGCGTCGTACACGAAGCTGAGGCCCGGGATGCTTAAGCAGGTGAAAGCCTGCAACTCAATCTACCGCATGCGGTTTCCCGTGCGCGAGGATGACGGCGAGATCCGGGTCGTCGAGGCCTTCCGCGCCGAGCACAGTCACCACCGCCTGCCGACGAAAGGCGGTATCCGCTTCAGCAAGCACGTCAGCCTCGACGAAACCATAGCACTCGCCGCGCTCATGACCTACAAGTGCGCCATCGTCGGGGTGCCCTTCGGCGGGGCTAAAGGGGGTGTGCGAATCGATCCCCTGCGCATTTCGACCGGCTTCCGCGAGCGTGTCATCCGCCGTTATACGGCGGAAATGCTGCGCAAGAACTTCATCGGCCCCGATATCGACGTGCCCGCCCCGGATTACGGCACGGGCGAGCGCGAGATGGGGCTCATCGCCGATACCTACAAAAACCTCCGCATGAACGAACCGTACCCCTACGCCTGCGTCACGGGAAAGCCCATTTCCATGCAGGGCATCCCCGGCCGCACGCAGGCGACGGGCCTCGGCGTCTACTACGGTATACGCGTGTGCATGGAAGAGGCGGAGGACATGCGCGCGCTCGGTCTCAAGCCTGGTGTCGCCGGCAAACGCGTCATCGTGCAGGGGCTCGGCAATGTCGGCTACCACGCGGCCCACTTTCTGCAAACGCAGGGTAAAGCCATCATCATCGGT
>SKLD01000406.1 GCA_007123395.1 Opitutales bacterium | reverse complement strand
GCGGCTTGTACGCGTTGGAGTCCCGCATTTATGCGGTCCCGGCGGGTGGGCGCGAACGATGGGCAGCGGGACCGGCTAAAGCCGGAACTCCAACAAAATCCCCGCACTTTTAATCACGCCCCGTCCGAGAGGCCCGGGAGGCCCGGGATGCTTTTTGAGGAGTCCGGGCAGTGTGGCAGCGGTTCACCCCTTCACCGCGCCGACGGCGATGCTATTGACGATCTGGCGTTGGCAGAAGAGGAAGAGAAGGATGACGGGGACGACCATGATGGCGGCGGCGGCGCTGGTGAGGTGCCAGTCGTCGGGGTGGGCGCCGCGGAAGCTGTAGACGGCGACGGCGAGGGGCTGCATGTCGGGCTGCGCCATGGTGCAGAGGAGGGGAATGAGGAAGTCGTTCCACGCGTTGAGGAAGGCGAAGAGCCCGACCGTCATGACGATGGGCTTGGCCATCGGCAGGGAGATGGAAAAGAAAATACGGAAGGGCCCCGCGCCGTCGACGGCGGCGGACTCCTCGACCTCCTTGGGGATCGTCAGGAAATAGCCCGCCATGAGAAAGGTGTTGCCGATGGAGACGGCGGAGAGCCAGAGGATCATGCCCCACAGGCCTTCGAGGAGCCCGAGCGACTGCACCATGTGGAAGATGGGGATGATGACGGCTTCGCGCGGCGCCACGGCCCCGAGGATGAGGAGGGAGAAGACAAGCATTTTGCCGGGGAAACGCAGTTTGGCGAGCGCGTAGCCGAGCATGGAGGACATGAGGATGGTGAGGGCGACGACGGCGGCGGTGATGGCGAAGCTCGTGAGGGTGTGCAGGTAGAAGCGCATATCCGTCCACACGACCGTGTAGTTTTCCGTTTGAAAGCGTGTTCGCTGGAGGATGCCGAGGTCGCGCATTGCATCGAGTTCGGCGCGCGCGCGGGCGAGGTCGCGCCCGCCGTCAGGGGTGCGCAGGTCAAACTGCCGGGCGTAGTCGGCGGCCTGCACGCGGTAGGGGACGAATGTCTCGATATTGCGGCGGCGGCGCTCGTCCTCGGCGTGGAGGATGCCGAGCATCTCGAGTTGCGCCCCGTTGAGACGAGCCTCCGGCCATGTCGCCGGGGTGCTCCCGGGGGCGAGGTTGTATTTCAGGGCGGGGACGAGAACCTCCTTGGCGCTTTTGGACTCGGCGCTCGTTTTCAGACTCGTCGACGCCATCCAGAGGAAGGGGTAGATATTGAGGATGCCGAGGGTGAGAAGGATGGCGTGGATGGGCAGCGTCCAGCCGCGCCGACGCCACCAGCCGCGGAAGCGGTGGAACGTGGGCCGGGCGGACGTGAATGACTCTTTGGCGCGCATCGGTGCTCAGGCTTTGGCGGATGGGGACGTGCGGTCGGGTTCGGCGGGCGCGAGGCGGCCTTTCCAGCGGTGGGCGATGAAGGCGACGTTGCCGACGATGAAGATGCCGAGTAGGAGCGCGTAGGCGAGGCCGAGGGCGGAGGCGTAGCCGATGTCCGGCACCTGCGTCTCGGAGCGCACAAAGCCCCACTTGAAAATATAGGTGGAGGCGATCTCCGTGCCGCGTTCGCCCTCCGTCATGATGTAGACGGTGCCGAAGTGGCGGGCCGCGCCGACAAGCGAATTAAAGATGATGATGACGAGGATGGGCAGCATCTGCGGCAGGGTGACGTGGATGAAGCGCCGCAGCGGTCCCGCGCCGTCGACCTTGGCGGCTTCATAGAGTTCGGGCGGAACGGACTGGAGCCCCGCCATGCAGATGATCGTGTTGAAGGGGATTCCGCTCCAGATCGCGACCCCGATGACGGTGTAGAGGGCAAAGGCCGGATTGTTGAGAAAGTCGATGGCGTTTTCCGGACCGTAGACACCGCGTCCGGTGATCCGTTGCCACAGTCCGTCGACATGGAAGAGAATGTTGTTGAGGGTGGAGTCCGTGCCCGCGAGGAGTCCGAAGAAGATGATGCTGATGGCGGCGAGTGAGGTCACCAGTGGTATGAAAAAAAGAACACGGTAGCCGCGGTTGGCGCGCAGGGGGAGGACGAGAACGAGGGCGAGCGCGAGGCCGAGCGCGACCTCGCCCGCCGCGACGAGGAACATGTATTTGAAGGTGTTGGGAATGACCTCGCGCCAGAATCGCTCGTCTTCGAAAAGGAAGATCGTGCGGAAGTGTTCGAGCCCCACGTTTTGCAGAATACCAAGGCCCGTGCCGGAGTGGAGGGCGAGGTAGAGCTGGTAGAGCGAGGGATAGAGGATGAAGGCGAAAAGCGAAAGAATGGCGGGAAAGACAAAGACGTAGGCGTGGCGGCATTCCCGCGCCTCCGCCCGCACGCGGGCGAGCGGGGTGCGGCGCGCGCGTGTGTCCCGCCATGCCTGCCAGCCGAGGTAGCCGAGAATGGTGGCGAGGATGAGGAGGAGAATGGCGGCGAGGTGCGGCCAACCGGGCGCGCGTGTGAATCCGTAAACAAGATCCCGTGTCTCGTCCGGCAGTTGCGCGCGCAGGGCCGCGATCGCTTCGTCGACACCCTCGGGGCGGAAGGTGCGCTGGCGTTCGAAGAAGGGCTCGGGGTTGGCGGGATCCCAGTCGGGAAAGGTGAACTCGGCTGGATGGTGTTCGCCCGCGCGGACCCGTTCGGCCAGATCACGGTTGACGGCTTCGGTGTAGGCTTGGAGCCCGCGGCGCGCCCGCTCAAGAACCTCCCCGATTTCGCCGTCTTCGCGGTGGCCCCGGAAGTCGTGGAAGGCGCCGTGTAAGACCGATTCGTGATTATCGACACGCACCGGGCCATGCGAGGGCGGCACGGGCCAGATGCGTGCCGTCTCGAAGACGCGCCACGCCATCGGCTGGAAGGGGACGACGTTCTCTTCGCGCCACGCCACCTCCTCCGGATCGTCGCTGAAAAAGAGTGTCTCCGCCACGTCGCGCGTTTGCGGGAGCGTGATATGGTTGGCCACGTTCGCGCGTTGACGCTCCGGATCAAGGTTGAAATTGAGCCAGCGCCACGCCGCGTCGGGATGCCGCGCCCCGGCGGTGAAAACGGTGACGCCTTGCCCGATGTCGGCGGGCAGGGCGCCGTGCCCGAGATCAAGGCCGAAGCGTTCCGCGAAAGCGTCGTCGGGGCGCGGAATGGGAGCCGACCCGATGTCGCGCCGGTTGAGCGGCACCGTCACGGCCGCGCGGTGCGCGGCGTGCCAGCCCTCGATGAGCATGGCGGCGCGGCCCTCCCCGATGAGCGTGCGCGGTTCCTCAAAGTGCCGCCCCGCCGTGCCGGGAAGAACGGAGCCATCCGCCTGCAACTGCAGGAAAAGCGCAAGCGCCCCGAGAAACGCGTCCTCATCGTGGGCGTGGCGCCCCACCGGTTCGTCGACTCCGTCGACCCACCGCTCCCCCGCGAAGTCGAAGCCCCGCGAGCCCGCCATGGCCGCGAGCGGCTCGAGGCCCCGCATGATATCCCGCGGGCGCTGTCCTTGGATGATGATGCCATAGGGCCGGGTGGCGTCCTCGCCCAACGTTCGACCGTATTCCGTGATCACCCGGGCCACCCGCAGCAGCTCCGACCATGTCGCGGGCGGGACGGGTTCGCCCTCATCGTCGACCAGCCCGGCGTCGGGAAACACCTCCGCCGCCTCACGGAAAACACGCCGGTTGAAGGTAAGCATATCGGGGAAGCCGAGGTTCGTGAAGCCGAGCACGCGGTCGTGCATGTTCAGCAGGCGGGCGGCCTGCTCCGGGTAGCGGTCGGCATTGCGGATGTAGTAGTCGTTTGGGTTCGTCGACCAGCGGAACACCTCCAGCTCGCCGCCCCGCCGGTTTCGCAGGTAGTCCGGGTTGCGCTCCAGCTCGGCTTCGAGGAGGTCGTCCATGGGCCGCACCATGCCGTCGGCGATGTATTCGCGCAGCTGTGCGAGCGGCACGTCCATGAGGTCCGGCGGGCTCCCGCTGAGGAAGCTGACAAAGATCACCTCCCCGAGGCTGCCCGACTCGCGGAAGTGGATGGCGACATTGACGTCGGGATTCGCCTCCATGAACTCCGCCGCCATGCGCCGTTCCCGCTGCGGATCGCCGCTGTGGCTCCAGATCGTGATCTCCTTTGGCCGCGTCGCGCCTTCCTCGTGGACGAGGCGGTCCGTCACCCACGTCCAGTTCGAGAGCAGGATGAAGGCGCCTGTGACAATCAGAATCGTCGACCAAACTTTGGATGACATGGGGAACGCGGGGTGCGAAATCAGGGAACGCTCCGTAACTTCCGCGAATCGCCGGCGCGGGTCAACCTTCGTTTCCCGCGCTGTGACATTCCGGCGGGCGCAGGAATTGAACGCTCGCGCTCTGAAGACGAAGGCGATGAAACTCGAAATGCGCAAAGTTATCGGAAGCGAAGACGGAGACGCCGTCCTGACGGATCAAAGGGAATGTTTGAGCGCACCAAAATTTGGTTCCGGCAACCCGCCTGATGAACGGTTTTCGGTTGATCTTCCGGTGGACTTTGGAAAAATCCTTCGTGGTTCGCCGTCAACCGGCACTGGCCACCGTCCACAAATCTTC
>SKLD01000301.1 GCA_007123395.1 Opitutales bacterium | reverse complement strand
GCTGAAGCTGTCCCGGCTACCTTGCGCGGCGGTCTCGGACGTAGGCTGAAGCTTTAGCGAGGCACGGATGCGGTTGGACGTGTCGCGGAGGACCGGGCGCGTGCGGCGTCGGTGTGAGGCCCCGGATCCGCGCGGGGTCGCGGATTGACGAAGATCTTCGGCGTCGCGGAAAGCAAGAAGTGTCTGCCGGCTGCTTACCGTTGCGATGTCGGGGGATCCCACCTTCGCTCTTCGAGCTACGGCGCGGCAGGAAATCCCGCCGACTTCTTCGCCCTCCAGTCGTCTGGGAAGGTCGACCCTGTCCGAGTCCATGGCAAACTCCGTGATCCCCCCGATCCCACCGCCCTCGATTTTTCGCTTGTTTCCATGCTGCCGTCGCCTATCGAATCCCGCGTTCCGACATGGCCGTCCGCGGCCCCGGTGTTATGAACAAGAAAACGCTTATCGCCCTCGTCCTCGCCGTGGCGGGCTTCGTCACCGCCCTGCTGCTGCCTGTTGCCGACTTGTCCACGGCGGGCCAGATCACGCTCGGCATCTTTCTCTTCGCCGCTGTCTTCTGGGTCCTTGAGCCGATCCCGATCTACGCGACCTCGCTCATCGTGATCCTCCTCCAAGTGCTGCTCCTCAGCGCGCAAGGGCCACTCGCGCAATACACCGTGCCAGAGACGGTGCAGCCCGTGCGCGTCGAGGCGCAGTTATGGGAGATTCCGGCGACTGCGCTCACGGAGGACGGCAGCGTGCGCGTCAAACGCAACGACCGCTTCCAGTCCGTTGAGGTGGCGGTCGAGGATACCACCGCCGACGCCGCCGTCGTCCGCTCCGCCGATCTCGACGAAGACACCGCGCTGGCACGCCGCGCCGGGCACTGGCAGGCGGAGTTCGCCCCGCCCTCCTACACCGTCTTCCTCAACACCCTCGCGAATCCCATCATCATTCTCTTCCTCGGCGGCTTTGTCATGGCGGCGGGCGCCTCCAAATACAAAGTCGACCGCAACCTCATCCGCATCATCCTCCGGCCCTTCGGCACGCGGCCCGCGAGTGTCATGATCGGTATGATGGCCATCACCGCGCTGCTCTCGGCCTTCATGAGCAACACCGCCACGACCGCCATGATGATGGCCGTGGTCCTGCCCATCATCAGCGCCGCGCCCGAGGGCGACCGTTTCCGTATCGGCGTCGCGCTGTGCATACCCTTCGCCGCCAACCTCGGGGGCATCGCCACGCCCATCGGCACCCCGCCCAACGCCATCGCCCTCGGTGCCCTTTCCCAACAGGGCGTGAGCATCCCCTTCACGACGTGGATGGGCCTCACCGTGCCGCTCGTCGCACTCATGCTCGTCTTCACGTGGTTCCTGCTTCTGAAAGTTTTTCCGAGCCGCGAGCAGAACCTCGCCCTCGAGTTGAAGGGTACCTTCGAGACATCACCGAAAGCATGGGCCCTCTACATTGTCGCCGGCGCCACCATTCTCCTCTGGGTCACGGAGGCCCTGCATGGGCTTTCCAGCAGCCTCGTCGCCCTCATCCCGGTCGCTCTTCTCACCGCCTTCCAAGTCGTCGAGAAGAAGGAAGTACGCAACCTGCCGTGGGAGGTGTTGTGGCTGATGGCGGGCGGTCTCGCCCTCGGCGTGGCCATGCGCGAAACGGGTCTCGCCGAGTGGATGGTCGGTATGGTGCCGTGGGGCGCGCTCGGCGCGGCCGGTGCACTCGCCGTCTTTGGCATCGTCGCCATCGTACTGTCCAACTTCATTTCCAACACGGTCGCGGCCACACTCCTCATGCCGCTCGTCATGAGCTTCGTCGCCTCGGGCATGGCCGAGGGCTTCGCCCTCACCACCGCCGCCCTTACCGTCGCGGTGGGCACCAGCCTCGCCATGGCCCTGCCCGTCTCCACGCCGCCCAACGCCATCGCCGTGAGCACGGGGCTCATCCGCACGCCCGACATGGTGAAAATGGGCATCGTCATCGGCACCGTGGGCTACGGTGCCGTGCTTGCCATGGCCTTTCTCTTCTGGAACCTCATCTTCTAGCCCCGAACCACCCCGCACCATGCCTGAAATCCATATCCTCTGCATCGAAGACGAACCCGATGTGCTCGACGCCGTCTTGCGCGACCTCGCGCCCTTCGAGGAAAAGTTCACCCTCACCGGCGCGGCCGACGCCGCCGAAGCCCGCGAAATCCTCGAGGGACTCGACCCGGAAAACGACAAGGTCGGCCTCATCTTCTGCGACCACATCATGCCCGGCCAACGCGGCATCGATCTCCTCATCGCTTTGAAAAAGGAGAATCTCCAACCATTGGAGCACACCCGCAAAGTTCTCTTCACCGGACAGGCCGACCACGCCGACACGATCCAGGCCATCAACGAGGCGGGCATCGACCGTTACCTCGCCAAACCATGGGAAGTCGACGAGCTACGGAGCCTCACGCGCAAGCTCCTCACCGAGTTTGTTATCGCCGCCCGCATTCCGCCCCTGCCCTACATGGCGGTTCTCGACAGCGCGCGCCTCGCCGAGGCCATCCACGACCGCGACGAATTCAATGAAGCCGGCTAAGGACTTCCCGGAGAAGTCCGGTAGCCGCACCCCCGGACGCGAAAGCCTCGTCGCCGCCGTCGAAAAGGTCTGCGCCAAAGCCGGCCTCGCGGAGCAGCACATCCACACATTCACCTCCGGCAAAGTCATCCTCGGTGAAGGCAAGCGGGGCGGAAGGATCGGCCTTATCCTCAGCGGTACGGCTTCCCTTCTCAAGCGTACCGAAGAGGGCGAGACGGTACATGTCGACACCGTCGGGCGCGGCGAGATGATCGGCCTGCTCTCCTACTTCGCCCGCGAGATCAACTTCGTCGGCGTCCACGCCGCCGCCGATACCCGCGTGTTCCTCGTCGAGTGGGACACTTTCGATACACTGCAGGAGGACCATCCCGAACTGGCGGAGCCGATCGGCCACCTCATGCGCGACACGCTCATGGGCCGCTACCGCCGCCTCGTGCGCATCCATCTTGACGTCGCCCGCCTCAACCAGGAACTCGCCGCCGAGCGCTCCGAGCTGCGCGAGACCATTGAGGAACTCGGACACACCCGCAGCCGCCTCGTCAACCAGGAGAAGCTCGCCATGCTCGGCAAAATCGTCGCCGGCCTCGCGCACGAGCTGAACAACCCCGTCTCCGCCATCGCCCGCAACACCGACTACCTCGCCGACATCCTCCAGCGCCTCGTCGGCCTCGATCCCGGCGACCCCCGCACCCGCTGGTGGGCGCACGGGGGCGACAATCGTACCCTCGACACCCGCGCCCAGCGCGCCCGCGCCGCCGACCTCGCCAAGCGCTTCCCGAAGGTCTCGCGCAACACCCTGCGCCGCCTCGCCGCCGTGCCCGCCGACCTCGTCGACAACCTCCCCGACCCGCCCACGACCGACGACGCATGGGAAGACTGGCTGCTCCCCTTCGAGGCGGGCCGCTTTCTGCACACCCTCCGCTCCGCCTCCAACCGCATCGCGCGGCTCGTGCGCAGCCTTAAAAACTACACCCGCCCCGGACACGAGGCCCTCGAATCCGTCGACGTCGCCACCGGCCTGCGCGACACCCTCCTCATCCTCGCCCACCACTTCAAGGGCCTCGAAGTTGTCGCCGACATCGGCGACCTGCCCTCCGTCCGCGGCAACGCCGGCGAACTCAATCAAGTCTGGACCAACCTCCTCGTCAACGCCAGCGAAGCCATGGGCGACCAAGGCACCCTCCACCTCCGTGCCGCCCACGAAGACGGCGAAGTGCGCGTCACCATCGAGGACACCGGCCACGGCCTGCCGCAGGAAAAAGTGGATACGATCTTCGAACCCCACTTCACCACCAAGGCGCAGGGCGGGCAATTCGGCCTCGGCCTCGGCCTCTCCATCGCCCGCGAAATCATCCAGAAACACAGCGGAACCATCCGCGCCGAAAACCGCCCCGAAGGCGGCGCCCGCTTCACCGTCACCCTGCCCGCCGAAAACGGAAGACGCGGGTAAAGCGGGGGCGCGTGGCTATATCCGCCGCGCGAAGTTTTCGGGCTGCTTCAGCGCCCGATCCCACAACGGCCGCACACCCGGCACACGCCCGGCGCTCACACCGACGCCGGACGCGCGCCGACCTTTCGCACGACCGTTGCCCGCCTCCGGGCGGAAGCTGAAGCACACCGCCAACGTCCGAAGCGCGAAGTTTTCGGGCTGCTTCAGCGCCCGATACCGGAACGGCAGACCCCCGGCGCACTTCCGGCGCTCACACCGATGCCGAACGCGCGCCGACCTTTCGTGCGACCGTTGCCGACTCCGGGCGGAGGCTGAAGCACACCGCCAACGTCCGCCGCGCGACGTTTTCGGGCTGATTTATCGCCCGATCCCACAACGGCAGAACCCCGGCGCACTCCCGGCGCTCACACCGACGCCGAACGCGCGCCGACCTTTCGCACGACCGCTGCCGACTCCGGGCGGAGGCTGACCTGACCTCCCCGGCCGTGCGGCTGTAGAACCTGTCTGGAGCACGGATACAAGAGGGGCGGGAAGTCGGGCTAATT
>SKLD01000134.1 GCA_007123395.1 Opitutales bacterium | reverse complement strand
GCGTTGGACGCGCGCCCGTGGCTCAGCGCGGAGGCGCGGGGTTTTCTGGAGTTTTTCGCGGAAGGCAAGCGCGGCTTTGTGCAGCCGAGAAAGCATGGAGAGGCCGATGCCGGCGAGTAAGCCCATCGCCGTCACGGCGGGCGATCCCTCCGGTGTCGGGCCGGAGATCATCGCTCGCTGGGCCCGGGATGTCGCGGACAAACAACGATTCCGGCTCTACGGCCCGCCCGCGCTTCTCCGCGAGACGGGTCTGCCCGGGCACGCCTGCGGCGGCGGCACATTGCCGCTCGCCGACGGCAAACCGACCGTAGCCGGGGCGCGGGCCGCGTGGGCGGCGATGGAAGCGGCGGCGGAGGCCTGCGCGGCGGGGGAGGTCCGCGCCGTTGTGACCGGCCCCGTGTGCAAGGCGACCCTCATCGAGGCCGGCTTCGGGTATCCGGGCCAGACGGAGTTCTTCGCTGCGAAGTGGGGCGGCGAGCCGTCCATGGGATTTGTCGGTGAGTCGCTGCGGGTCCTCTTGGCGACATGGCACTTGCCCCTGCGCACGGCGGCGGAAGCCCTCGTCGCCCGTCCGGAGTTGCTCGGGCACGCGGTCGAACGGGCGGGGACGCTGGCGCGGCGGCTGGGGGCGGCGGAGCCGCGCATCGCCGTGTGCGGCCTCAATCCCCACGCGGGGGAAGGCGGACTCATGGGCCGGGAGGAGGCCGATCATCTCGATCCCGCCCTGGACCGTCTGCGGCGCGAGTGGCCCGGGCTGAGCCGGTGCCTGCCCGGCGACACCGTCTTCCACCGCGCCCGCAACGGCGAGTTCGATGTCGTCGTCGCCCTCTACCACGACCAAGGGCTCGCACCCCTCAAGACCGTCGAGTTCCACACCGCCGTCAACATTACATTGGGCCTGCCTCACGTGCGCACCAGCCCCGACCACGGCACCGCCTTCGACATCGCCGGACGCGGCCTCGCCGACCCCCGCAGCTTCGCCCGCGCCGTATCCCTCGCCGACCGCCTCTCCGCAACGGAGAGATGAGGCCCGCGGCCCTCTTGCGCGCCCGCCAATCGCTGATCGCAATTATCAACCGGGTAATTAATTTTTGCTTCTTGAGTTTTGGAGCCGCCGTATCCACAGGCTAAGCGGCTCATACCTAACTCATAATTAAATTAATTGACGCACCTTTTATATTTCAGAGATAATTAATATTTTAAGCTGCTCAAAATTAAATAATTTGACGACGGGGAGGCGTGGAAAAGCGGGAATGGGTTGAAAGGGGCGGGGCGTGGGTTTTTGTTTGCGGGGATGGCGATTAAGGAAGCGACAGTGGCGGCGGTGCCCGAGGGGGTGCGGGTGGGAGACGAGCGGCTGATCCGGATCACGGAGGCGGCGGCTGCGAAGGCGGCGGCTCTGCGTGAGCGCGAGGGCGGTGGTCCGTATTTGCGGGTGCGCGTGACGGGGGGCGGCTGCAACGGTTTGGCCTACGGGTTGAAATTTGTGGGAGATGCGAAGCGCGGGGATATTCTTATCCGTGCGAGCGGCGTGGATCTGCTGGTCGACCCGAAGAGCGCCCTTTATCTGAGGGGCATGACGCTGGACTATTCGGATCGTCTTGTGGCGGGCGGGTTCAAGTTCAGCAATCCCAACGCGAAGGCGAGTTGCTCCTGCGGCGAGAGTTTTTCGGTGTGACGGACGGCGCAGGGTGGACGGTTCCTGACTCTGTCAACAAGCGCGGCGGCGGTTGTTTACGGTCCGGGCGGTGGGGAAGGTGCGGTTCTGATGTGTCCGGCGCGTCTCCCTACGGCACGCATGCCCCCGACCCTTTTTAGAATGGCAAGATTCCATTGCAAAACCGGGATGAGGTGTCCAGCTTGGTCGCGATGAGTAAACAGCGGATGACGCCCGTGGTGATCGGGGTGGCGTGGTTGGTGTCGCTCGGGGTGGTTTTCGTCCTCGGGATCTTGTCGGCATTCGCGTTTCACCGTGCGCCGGAATCAATGCTGGACCCGGGGCATGACCGTGGGGACCGCGAGTTGGTGTTTACAGTGGAGACGCTGACGGGAGAACCGGCGGACCTTGCGGCGTTGAAGTCGGTCTCGGCGCGGGATGCGTTTCCAGCGCAGTTGGAGCGCGCGCTGGATGACTTGGCGGGGATGACGCCGGGGGTGCGGCGGTCGTTTTTCACGGAGGCGCTGGTGCGGGGTTTGCCGATGCGTCCGGTGGTGGCCTCGGTGCAGCATCTCGCGGAGCAACCGCCCTCGGAAGGACGGCGGGCGCTCTTGCGTGAGCTGATGCGCCGCTGGGGCGGTTTGGACGGACGCAGCGCGGTGGCGTTTGCGGCGACACGCACGGCGGAAGCAGTGCGCGAGGAGATGCTGGAGGCGGTGCTTTCCGGTTGGGCGCAGGTGAACGCGGGCGATGCGTGGAGCTGGGCCATGCGCCAGGAGGTGAGTGATGTGGTGCGCGTGCGGTTTCTCGGGAGCGTGGTCACGACGGAGGCGGAGATCGATTTGGAGTCGGCGGTGGCGCGCGCGAGCGCGCTGGAGGAGTCTGCCTTGCAGCCTGGCGTGATGCGTGCGCTGACCGACTGGTTGGTGGATAATCTTGGAGGCGAGCAGGCACTCCCGTGGCTTGTGGAGATGGATCCGGAGGGTCTTCCGCTGGACTTGATTGTTTATTTTGCCCGGCGTTGGGCAGACACGGACCCGTGGATGGCGGCGGAGTGGGCCGGTGGTCTCGACGGCGTGGCGCGGGAGGAGGTGTACGGTGCCGTGGCGGCGCAATGGGCCTCGCGCGAACCCGCGGAAGCGGCGCAGTGGGCTTACGGACTGCCCCGCGGGGTGGAGCGGATGACGATGTTGCGCCGCATCGTGGGCCAATGGATTCGGCTGGAGGGACTTGAATTTCCGACGGAGTGGCTCGCCGCGCAAGACCCCGATCCGGATCTCGACGGTGCCGTCGAGGCGGTTGTCGTCGCATTGGTGGAGTTGAATCCGGCGGCGGCGTTCAGTTGGGCGATGTCGATTGTCGACCGCACGCGCCGTGAGGTAGCGGCCGATGCGGTCGCACGTTACTGGCTTGACGTCGATCCAGAAGGTGCCGCGCCGGTATTGGCGGAGGAACTGCCCGCTTCGGTAGCACAGGACTTATTTGCCGAACCTGAGCCGGACCCGCCCCCCGCGGAGCCGCAGGAGACGATGCCGGAAGAGTTTCCGGAGATGGACGACCCTGTGGAAGACGGAGCGGATGCGGATGATGCCGGATTCTTTCCAGAGGACGGTGGATTCTGAGACGGAGACGCTGGTCTCCGCAGCTTAGGCAGAGCCACTGGCGTGCTGCGGAAACGGCGCGGAGGAAGGATTTGACGCGGGGGCCGGGGAGCACAGCCTTCGGAGGCTTTTACCATGATCTGGCTGGACGAAATCACTTACGAACAGGCCTGCGCATTGCGTCGGGAGTTCGGAACACCGTGTTTCCTTTACGCGGAAGACGTGCTGCGCGCGGCGACGGAGGCGGCGAAGGGGTTTCCGGCGGCCTACGGGCTGACCGTGCGCTACGCTATGAAGGCCGCGCCCAACGCGAACCTGCTGCGGCGCTTCCGCGACTGGGGGCTATCGTTCGACGCGAGCAGCCTGCACGAGGCTCTGCGGCTGGAAACGGCAGGCGTGCCGCTGGAACGGGTGTCACTCTCCTCGCAGCAGCTTGATCCCGGCTTCGTGGACCTGCACCGCCGCGGTATGGCCGTAAACGCTTGTTCCCTCGACCAGTTGCGTCGCTTCGGCGAGGCCTTTCCGGGCGGGCGCGTGGGTCTGCGCTTCAACCCGGGTCTCGGCTCGGGCGGCACCAACCGCACCAACGTCGGCGGCCCTGCCTCCAGCTTTGGTATCTGGCATGAGTCGCTTGAGACTGCGCGGGAGTTGGCAGCCAAGCACGGCCTCGTCGTCGAGCGCATCCACTCGCACATCGGTTCGGGCTCCGACCCCGAGGTGTGGAAGCGGGTGGCAGGCATGACCCTCGATCTCGCCCGCGCCTTTGCGACCGTCGAGACAGTTAATCTCGGCGGCGGCTACAAGGTCGCACGTATGCCGGGGGAGACGGCGAGCGACCTCCAGTTGATCGGCGGACCGGTGCGCGCCTTGTTCGAGCGCTTCGCGGAGGAAACGGGGCGCAAGCTGCGCCTCGAAATCGAACCGGGGACATTTCTTGTCGCCAACGCGGGAGCGGTCCTTGCCTCTGTCGACGACGTCGTCGGGACTGGCGAAGAAGGATACCGCTTTATCAAGCTCGACACAGGGATGACGGAAATCCTCCGCCCCTCGCTCTACGGCGCGCAGCACCCGATCCGGATTCTGCACCCGCGCGGGGAGGCTGGGGAGCGGGACTACGTGGTCGTCGGCCACTGCTGCGAGTCGGGCGACATCCTCACACCCGCGCCGGGCGATCCCGAACTTCTCGCGCCCCGCCGACTGCCGGAGGCCCGCGCGGGCGACCTCTGCCTCGTCGGCGGTGCGGGAGCCTACTGTGCGGCTATGTCGGCGAAAAACTATAACTCCTACCCGGAGGCACCGGAGGTTCTTCTCGGTGCCGACGGC
>SKLD01000329.1 GCA_007123395.1 Opitutales bacterium | reverse complement strand
GCAGGTGCCGCCCACCGTCACCCTCTTCCGGGGCAACACGCAGGCCACCTTTCCCGTAAACGCCGTCGACAACGATATCGTCGACGGCGACGTGACCGTCACGCTCACCGCCACCCTCGCCGACGGCAGCAGCGGCGCCCCCTTCGCCGACGCCACCGAAACGGATCTCTTCGACGTGATCGACGACGACGGGCCGCGCCTGCGCGTCGTCCTCGCGGGCGGCGTCGCCCCTGAAGGCACAACCGTCGGGGCCACCCTCACCCGCAACACGGGCTTCGACGAGCCGCTCACGGTCACTCTCGGCACGAGCGACGCGTCCGTTGCCACGGTGCCCGCGGAAGCGACGTTTCCGGCGGGCGCGGAGGCGGTCGAATTCACCGTCACGACCATCGACGACGGCGTGCCCGGCGAGAGCCGCGAGGTCGACATCCTCGCCTCCGCCGACGGCTTCAGCTCCGGCAGCGCCCGCCTCGTCGTGACCGACATCCACCTCCCCGACCTCATCGTCGCGGCGGTGAGCGCGCCGGAATCGGTCCTCACCGGCGAGAACTTCCAAGTCACCTACCGTATCCAAAACCAGGGGATCGCGCCCGCCACGGGCTCATGGGAGCAACAGGTGCTGCGGTCCGACGACCCCCTGCCCGGCGGGGACGTCCCGCTCGGGGCCTTCCGCTTTACCGGCACGCTCGAGCCGGGCCAGTATTTCGAGCGCACGGTCACCTTCGTCGCTCCCGCGCAGGCGGGCGAGTACTGGATCGTCGTCCGCACCGACGCCGCCAACGAAATCGAGGAACTCCTCGAAGACAACAACACGCGCGTCTCCCCCGCCCCCGTGCGGGTGGAGGACGCCTACACCGCCGTTATCTCCGCCGACATCGACACCGCCCCGGCGGGCACCCCGGTGACCTTCTCCGGGCAAGCCACGCGCGCCGCCGGGGGACCGGCGGGCAACGTCATCGTCAGTATCCATATTTTCGTGCGCGACACGCGCCGCACCATCGCCGCCCTCACCGACGCCAACGGAGATTTCTCCGTCGTCTGGACACCGCTGCCGGGCGAGGCCGGTCTCTACTCCGTGGCGGCGTCGCATCCGGGGCGGCTGACAGCGGATCCGCAGGACACCTTCACCCTCCTTGGTTTCTCGACGGATCCCGCGGAGGTCGCCTTCGATCTCATCGAAGGGGCGGCACAGAAGGAAGGTGTCATCCTCGTGCGCAACCTCGCCAACGTACCGCTCACAGGGCTCGCCGCGACGGTCCTCGAAGCGCCGGAGAACGTTGTCATCGACCTCACCGTCGGGGACGGCTCCCCGGATCCCGCCGTCGGCCCGCTCGGTGTATGGGCGCTTCACTACGCGGCGTCCGCGACGGACGCCTCGGTGAGCGAAGGCACCGCCGTGCTCCGCCTGAGCAGCGCGGAAGGCGCCGTTCTCGACATGCCGGTGAAGGTCGGCGTGCGTTCGCTGCGCAGCCGCCTAACGGCTGATCCGCAGCCGCTGCTCGCGGGTGTCCTCCGCGGCGACCGGCGGGTCGTCGCCTTCTCCCTCACCAACGAAGGCGGCGCGCCGACCGGGCCCGTGCGCCTCATCCTGCCGGGCCTTTCATGGCTCTCGGCGGCCACGCCTTCGCTGCCCTCCATCGCTCCCGGCGAGACGGTCTCCGCCAACCTCCTTCTGCGCCCGGACACCGCCGCCGTCCTCGGTGCCTACACCGGAACGATCCGCGTGCAGGCCGACGATTCGAGCCTCAACCTGCCCTTCGAGTTCCGCGTTATTTCCGACGGGCTGGGCGACCTGCGCGTCGAAGCCGTTAATGAACTCACCTACTACGGCGAGGGCGCGCCCCGCGTAGAGGGGGCACAAGTGCGCGCGACCGACGCCTACGACGAATCCCTCACCTTCTCCGCCGCGACTGGACCGGACGGAATGGCTGAATTCACGGACCTGCCGGAAGGCTACTATCACCTGCGGGTTTCCGCCCCCGATCACCACACCCACCGCGCCACCGTTTTCGTCGGACCCGGTGCGACGCGCAACCACCTCGCCTTCCTCTCGTGGCAGACGGTGCGCTACACATGGACGGTCGTTCCCACGGAGATCGAAGACCGCACACGGATTATCGTCGAGAGTGTGTTTGAAACGAATGTGCCCGTGCCCGTCGTCACGGTCGAGCCTTCCTATATCGATCTTGAGGCACTGACGGATGACGTCACGCAAATCGACTTCACCATCACCAACCACGGTTTGGTCGCGGCAGACGCCACGCGCATGGTCTTCCGCGACCACGCCCGCTGGAGCTTCGAACCGCTCACGGAAGATATCGGCACGCTGCCGGCCCTCAGCTCGGTGCGCATTCCGGTGATTTTCCGTAAGATTCCGGATACAACGGGCAGCGGAGCGGAAGGCGGGTTTGAAGTCCTCGGCGGGGGCGGCTGCGGCGGGGGCGCCGTGCTCTGGAACTTGCTCTGCGGACCGCTGGAAAACGAATACAGCGCCGGCATCGGCATGGGAAGCTCCGGTTGCGGCGGTGGTTTCAGCGGTGGCGGCGGCGGCGGCGGGGGCGGCACTTTCGGCGCGCCCGTGGGATTTTCCGGCGGGGACAGTAACTGTGATCCCTGCCTGCCCATCGCCATCGCCAAGTGTCTCATCGGCTACACGCCTATCGGCTGCCCCTTCGGCCTCATCGACGCACTCATCTCCGGCGATGTAGTCGACGGAGCGACGGCCATCCTCGGTTGCTTGACCGGCGGCACCCTGAGCGCCGCCATCAACACCGTCGGCTGCGCCAAGGGAATCCGGAGCTGTCAGGCCGGTGGCGCTGGCGGCGGACCGGGCGGCGCAACCGGCTCTTTTTCGCAGCCGGGCTTCCAGACCCTCGCCGACGACGGCTGGCTGCACGTGCAGGGCTCGCCGGGCGCCGTCCTCGACGAAGCCATCGCGCGCATGGAGACCGTCACCGACCTCTACGCCTTCATTCTCGGTAATCCTGTGTGGATGGCAGACCCCGACGGCGAGAGCCTCTCCGCATGGCTGGAACTCTTCTTCGGCTACATCCAGGAAGAGAGCGAGGACGGCCGCTACATTTCCGACGACGAGCGCGTCGCCCTGCTGAACGCCGATCTGCCCGCGGGCGTCAGCCTCGCCGATGCCGATCGGTTCATCGAGCGGTGGCACCGCACGCTCAACTACAACGCGGAGGGTATCTTCGACTTCGCCGATGTTCCGTCAGGATGGAGCACCGACTTCATCGCCGCCGATCTCGTGGCCATGTATGCGGCGACAATGGAGGCCGCCTACCTCGCCGCGATGGACGACGGTTACGCCGATCCGCTCGAAGGCTTCCTCGCCGCCAAGGACGCCTACTTCCAATCCATCGACGGCGCCGGTATCTGCGCCCGCGTGAAGATACAGGTCGAGCAAGAGGCCGTCATCGCGCGCGACGGCTTCGAGGCCACCCTCGAAATCGCCAACGAGAGCGCCGCCCCCATGGACGAGATCCTCGTGAGCCTCTACGTCCTCGACGCCGACGGCAACGACCGCACATCCCTCTTCGGCATCCGCCCGCCCGAACTCTCCGGGCTCACCGGAGTCGACGGCGACGGCTTCCTGCCCATGGAAATGATCGGGCGCGGCACGTGGATTCTCATTCCCACCAACGAAGCCGCGCCCGAGGAACCGCTCGATTACTTCGTTGGCGGCACCCTGCATTACCGCCAAGCCGGGCTACTCGTGACGGTGCCGCTCCTCCCCGCGCCCATCACGGTGTATCCCAATGCCGCCCTGCAGGTGCGCTACTTCCACCAGCGCGATGTCTTCGCCAACGATCCGTGGACCGACATCATCGAGCCGAGCATCCCCTTCTCCCTCGGCGTCATGGTTTCCAACTCGGGTAACGGGACCGCCCGCAATGTGCGCATCAACTCGTCTCAGCCGCAGATCGTGGAAAACGAAAAGGGGCTCTTCATCGACTTTCAGATCATCGCCACGGAGGTCGGCGGACAACCGCTCTCGCCCGGACTCACGGCAAACTTCGGCGACATCCTCCCCGGACAGCGCGCCGTCGGCCGCTGGCTCCTCACCTCCACGCTGCAGGGGCTGTTCATTTCCTACGATGCCACCTTCGAGCATATCGACGGGCTCGGCGACCCGCGGCTCTCACTCATCGAGAGTGTCAGTATCCATGAAATGATACGCGTCGTGCGCGCACCCGGCGATCAGGACGATGGCCTGCCCGACTTTCTCGTCAATGACATCCCCGACTCCCTCGCCCTGCCCGACACGATTTACCTGAGCGACGGGCGGATCGAGCCGGTCGGGATCGGCTCCGGCTTTGCCTTCGACGGTGTGCCCTCCGAAGACAACCCGGTCGTCAACCTCACCGCCTCCGTGCCGGAGGGTTGGGTATACTTCGCCGCGCCCGATCCAAGCGAGGGGCAACGCCTCGTCCGCGTCGTCCGGTCCGACGGCACCGACCTGCTGTCAGACAACTTCTGGCAGACCGACCGCACGTTCCTCGGCCTAGGCCAACGCCCCGTGCGCGAGGACCGTATCCACATTTTCGATTACGAGAGCACGGGCACCTACGAGTT
>SKLD01000266.1 GCA_007123395.1 Opitutales bacterium | reverse complement strand
TTCGCGGAAGGCGTCCTCGACGTTCAGGAGGCTTTTGTAATGCGCCAGAACCTCCCCCGTGGAGGCTTTTTCTTCGCTTACATTGCTGCGCAGCAGATACCATCCGTCGACTTGCGCGTCGCGCCGTTCGCGGTCGCGCTGCTGCGCCGGGCACCGCCGGCGATGACGTAGCGGCGCCCTTCGTGTTCGACTTCGATGAGGCGGGTGCGGTCGCCCAGTTCGAGCTGCCGTTCCTCGGGCACGGTCTTGATCAAGCTCATCACGGTTCG
Source organism: Opitutales bacterium (assembly GCA_007123395.1). Lineage (GTDB taxonomy): Bacteria > Verrucomicrobiota > Verrucomicrobiia > Opitutales > Oceanipulchritudinaceae > SLLG01. The sequence goes on along the minus strand of SKLD01000266.1, from coordinate 4,325 downwards.
GGCCGAAAAAGCGCGGAAAGTTGGGCTGAAGCACACCGCCAACGCTCGCCACGCGAAGTTGTCGGGCTGATTTATCGCCCGATCCCGATCAGGGCCGGGGTCCTCCGCACGGCCTCGACGAACTCCCCCACGCCTTCCTGTTGGCAGGGCAACTCCAGCTTTCCCAGGCGGAGTTTGCGGGCGCATTCCCACACAGTAACGCACAGGATGACCGGGCGCACCGCGCTCTTCAACTCACGGCGGGCCGCACGATTCGTCCAGCGGCCCGCCGCAAGGTCGAGGATGGCGCAGGTATCGAGCACGTGCGTAATCAATCCTTGTCCTCCCACTCGGATTCCCAGATGGCCTCATCCGTGTAAGCGATGCGCCCCTTCCAACGCGGATCGGGCACCAAGGTGCGCTCCTTCTCCGCGCTCACGGGAACGATTCGGAAAAGCGGACCGTTGCGGCCCCGACGGATATACACGGCGCCCCCCGCTTCCGCGCGGCGCAGGAGCTTTGAAAGCTGGTTTTTCGCCTCAAAGACCGTCGTTTCCATGTTGGCCAACTTAGCCAAACAATCTCCCGCGTCAAGGAGATGCCCGTGGATTTCCCTTGACTCTTCGCGGCGGGAAGATTGTCCGGAGGCACACTTGCGTGCGTCCAATTTCCGCACCGGTAACCCGCAAACCAACGACCCGTCCCGCAGACTACACCATGCCCGAAGATTTCGCCCCGTCGCAGTTGATGCAGGAGATCGCGCACCAGCACTTGTTCAACCAGTTCTGGCTGACGCTCTTTTTTGTCATCCCAATGGTCCTCGTGGCCCGCGCGGTCGTGGCCGGTTCGCGCTACTCCGCGATCCTCATCATCGTCATTTTCGGGCTGCTCATGGGCTACCTTCTTGTCGCGACGGGCGTATCCGAGCCGGGGCTGGCCGACTTTCCCATGCTCGGAATGATCGCGCAGGCCACGATCATCGCGCTGGCGGCGTCCTTCTTCGTCGGGGGCCAGCAGTTGCGCCGCATCCTCTCCGGCATGCGGATTCCGCCCGACGAGAGCGTGGTCTACGCCACCGAGCAGGTGTTTTTCGGCACGGGGCGCACACACGTCATCTTTATCGCGCGGGCGTTCTTCCTCCTCCTTGGCATGGAAGCACTCACACGGGTGATCCTCGGCACCGTGCCGGACACCTCGCTTGGGCGCTACTACCCACTCATTGCCTACATGGGGCTGATTATCGCCGTGATCCTCATCGACCACAAGGCGACCATCGCGAACAAGCGCGTCTACCTGCGCAAAGGACTCCTCGAAATGGTCGCGCTCGTCGCCGTGCTCATCGTCGGCTACCTCATCGCGGCGTGGATCCGCCCGCTCATCGCCCTGCCACAAATTTTCTTCGTCATGCTTGTGGCGGCTGGTCTTGGGGCCGTGCTCTACCGCTGGTCACACGGTCCGGCCATCCGCTGCCTCCTCTTCGCGGGCATTCCCGTCGTCCTCGCGGCCAACTTTGTCATGGGCGGATCGCGCATCGGCGAAGCCTTCGCCCTCACAGGCATGAACGCCGTCCTCGCCTACGGGTTTTTCGGGCAGGTGCTGTGGATGTTCGGGGGTATCGCGTTGCTCATGTACTTCGGCAACACCGCCGCCGTGCGCAATGTCGGTCCCGGCATGGCGGGGGCGCTCTCGCACGCCGGCCTAACGGGTGCCTGCACAGCGGGCGACCTCGGCGACAGCGCCGCCAAACGCGCGCCCATCATGATCAACATCCCGTTCTTCGGGCACATCTTCGTCTTTTCCATCCTCGCCGTCAGCGTGGAGCGGGGCGGGCTCATCCTCATACCCTCCCTCATCGTCGCCGCCGTCGGCGCGGGTCTCACCGTGCTCGCCCTGCGCAACCTGCGGCGGGCCGACAGCGACGACAGCCGTGAAGTAAAGGCGCTCATGCAGTTCTCCTTCGGCTGGCAGCTCGCCGCCGTCTTTGGCGGACTGCTCTTCCTCGCCGCCGCAAGCATGCCCATCGACAACGCTCTCATGGCAACGAGTTCCTCGCTCTCGCACTTTGGTCTTTTCGCCGCCATCCAAGGCGGTATGGCCGGAGACGCCGCCGCCGGCATGATCGCCTTTGTCTTCGCCATGCCCTTCCTCGTGCATCCGCTCGTCTTCTTCATGTTCGGCCGAGCCATGGAGAACAATGGCGAGATGCCCAAGGCTGCCGTCTACATCCTCGCCGCCATCGGGCTCGCCGGTGTCGCCGCCGGCCTCGCCTTCGCCTGAGGCCCTCCGACAGCGTCAAGTCGTTAAGACAGTCGGTCGGCTTGGCGTAGGAACGTAAGCCGGTTCTCGCCCATTTCGAGCCTGCCGACCCGTGCGCAGCGAAAAGGTGTTTTCGGTTTCATCGGCCCGAATGTTACAAATGGGACGAGACCGCAAATCGGCACGCCCATGCATACGCTACACTTCACGTTTCATTTTTCGGTTTCAGGCACGGCAGGAGCGAGCCTTCATCCGCACCTTCGGCGAGGGCGCAGAGGTGGTGGAGGGCGGATTGTGTGAGGCCCTCGGGATCGTAGCCGCCTTCGAGGACGGAGGCCACGGGACAATCCCCAAGCTCCCGCGCGAGGCGCACGATCCGGCGCGTGAGGGTGTAGTAATCTTTCTCCGACAACTGCATGTGGCTGAGGGGATCGCGGTGATGCGCGTCGAACCCGGCGGAGAGAAGAAGGATATCGGGGCGGAAGCGGCGCACCGCCGGTTCGATTAGGTTGTCGAAAGCGGTCTCGTAGCGGGAGAGGTCGGAACCTGCGGGCAGAGGAATGTTCAAGTTCGTGCCCTTGCCCCCGCCACTGCCCGTCTCGGAATCCCACCCGGTTTGGGGGTAAAGCAAGTGCTGGTGCAGGCTCACGAAAAATACGGCGGGGGTGGCGTAAAAGCTTTCCTGCGTGCCATTGCCGTGGTGGACGTCAAAATCGATGATGCACACCCGCTCCCGTTTCATCGCTTCCTGCGCATAAACGGCGGCGATGGCAATATGATTGAAGAGACAGAATCCCATTGCCTGCTCGGCACGGGCGTGGTGCCCCGGCGGCCGCGCGCAGCTAAAGGCCGCGCTGTAACCATCCCGGCAAACAGCATGCACCGCACGGACCGCGGCTCCCGCCGCAAGGCGCGCAACACGGTAGGAATCCTCGCAGACAAGGGTTTCGCCGAAGTCCACCGCACGCATACCCTTCAAACACGCTTCCTCAATGAAAGAACGATACTCACGGGTGTGGATACGTTCGATCCAGCGCGTCTCAATCAACTCGGGCTGAAGAACATCCGTCGCTCCTATCAATTCGGAGGCCCGCAGCGCCTCCGCCACCCAACGCGCACGAAGGGCCGTCTCGGGATGGCGGTCGCCCGTGTCGTGCGCGGCAAAGACCTCGTCATACACCACTGCCAATGGCTTCATTGCCCTACCCTGATTCCATCCCCCGCCAAGGGCAAGCTCCCCCTGAAGCCGCCGCGCCACACCTTCGGTGCAATTCGGGAAATCTCCGGTGCTTCAAGAAAAGGCTCATGCTTCGGCAACCCACGCCGTGGTGTGTAGCCCGCCGTCGGACGGCGAACGCCACCCCGAAATCAGTAAAGATTACAAGAATGGCTATAATGACCGCGTCGCCCAAACCGAACACCTAAACTGGTGCCGGGAGTGGATCGCGGAATGCTGCCGCGTGATCAAGCCCGGCGGGGCCTTCTTCCTTTACGCCACTCAACTCCAAGCTCGCTGCGCAGTTTGCCCTCATCATGGGGGAGCGTTTGCATTTTTGGCACCGTCACCTCCGCGGATCCTCAAGGGCACAGTACCCCGTCCGTGAACGCGCCACCGCCAGATCCACATTGTCGAGCACCTCAACCGGACGGCACGGCGGCGGCCGCTTCAGCTTGGCAAGAATCCCCGCGCCTTCTCCCTCTTCCAGCCAGTCGCGCGTTCCCAGTGCCCGGCCCTCGGTGAGAAACCGCACGCGCAGCCGCAGCAGCTCGTGCGGCTCCAACTCCCCGCCGCTCTTCACCGCCTCCAGCAGTGCTTGCGGATCGATGCGTGCGCCCGTGCCGTCGCCCTTTGCCCCCGCTCCCTTTCCGAGCATCAGGAGACGGTAGCGCGCCAAAGCCTCCGCCGGATCCTTCGCCGACGGAAAGCAGGCGGCCAGCGCGCGGCAAAGCGATTCCTTTCCCGCCAGCGCCTCCGTGTAGCCGCACCAGCGGTAGTTCTCCGGCAGATCCGCCAAGCCCGCCCGCACCGCGTTCAGGTCGATGTAGGCCGCGATCAGCCCCACCAGCCAGGGCGTGTCCTGCACAAGCAC
>SKLD01000003.1 GCA_007123395.1 Opitutales bacterium | reverse complement strand
TCCGGGACTGGAGCGAGCGCCCGCCTACCGTTTCACCATGGTCCACGCCGAGACCGGCGAGGCCATGGGCGACATCGAACTGCGCAACGGCAACTATTCGGGCATCCGCCTCTACAGCGGCCACCTCGGCTACGAGGTCTACCCGGCCTTCCGCGGCCAACGCTATGCCGAGCGCGCCTGCCGGCTCCTCGTCCCCGTCGCCCGCCACCTCGGTATCGATCCGCTTTGGATCACCTGCAATCCCGACAACGCCGCCTCCCGCCGCACCTGCGAGCGCCTCGGCGCCGAACTCGTCGAAACCCTCGACATCCCCCCGCACATCAACCTCTACGCCAACGGCGACCGGCAAAAATGCCGCTACCGCCTCGAAACGGGCGCGGCGCGTACTCCGTAGGCTGACCGCGCCACGGCGAAGCGCGCAGCGCAAAGACGGGAGCTTCAGCGATGCACAAATGCGGCAGGGCTGAACCTAATTGCAGTGCGCGCCCGGTTCGCACCCCTCAGGGCTGGACGAGAACGCGGAAAAAGATCGGCGCTTCCCCGGGGGTAAGGTCCATCACAGCGGTGAGGTCTCCGCCGTCGCCCGCAACGGTTTCGCCGACATCCGTCCACTCCTCGAGATCGGCGGACTGCTGGATCCGGTAGATAAGTCCTCGGCGCGTCGGCATGGCAAAGGTTACGGTGCCCTCTGCCTCCGAGATCTGCGGTGCGTCGAGGGGAATGACTGTCACCGGCAAGTTGCCGGAGTAATCGACGGAATAGACGGGCTCGCCCTCCGCAAGGATGTCGAGACGGCTGTCGCGCAGACGCAGACGCGGCCCGTCGAGAACGTCCCAAGATCCGGTGTCCTCGGGCTTGCCGTCCACGCTCCATGTCGGCTGACGTCCGTGCCCCTCGCCCTGCGGCCAGTCGGGCTGGCGCCAGTCGGCGGCGTGCAGAAGGGCGACACCGCCGGGCGTCGTGACACCGAAGTTCCAGTCGTAGTCGGGCTCGGTCCATGAACCGCTTGTCTGGTAGGTGGCGGTGATTTCATCGCCGGAGAGTGTCGTGTAGGCGATGCGGTTGTGGGAGTCGCGCGCCGAGAGATCGAGCGCGGTGTCGGCGGTGACGGCCGCCCGGAAGTCGGCGAAGGTTCCGTGTTCCGCCGCCGTGCCCACTTCCATGACGAGGCCGAAGAGTTGGTCGGCGGACGCCGTGTCGGTGAAGGCACGGTTTGCGGCGTTGAGCCCCGGTTGTGCCGCCCGGATAGACCGCACCGCGATGTAGACGTCGCCCATGCGGGCGAAGCGGATTCCGTCATCATGCTCAATTTCCGCGCCCGACGCGTAGTTGATGTAGGCGGTGCGGGCGTTGTTTACGTTGCCGGTGTTTGCCTGGAAATTGAGAGGGATTCGCCGTCCCATGTGGGTGTCGCCGTTGAAGCCGCCCCAGTCAGGGCTGCTCCAACGCGCGGTGAAATCGTCATACCACAAGGCTTTCCATTCGTTGTATTTGCCCTGCACTTCGCTGATGAGCGCAGAGGCGTCGGACGGCACGCGGTGGAACTGGATGAGCACGTTCTCATGCTGCACAAGCTGCATCCACGGATCGCGGGTGTGGTTGCGGTTGAGCCCGTAGAAGCCTCCGTTGCCCGTCACGACGGCGGCGGGAAAAGCGTCCCAGCCTTCGCCTTCCACCATCAGCTTCCACGGCTGAATCTGCCATGTGGACGCATGGAAACTCCCGATGTTCATGTTGGCCGACCCGAGGGTGTAGCCCGGCCCGAGATGAACGACTTCGACGCTCTGCCCGCCTGCTTGCATCAGGTAATACGGCTTGAGCGCGCGGTAGGTCTCCGGCGTCTCCACGCCTTTACGGGCGAGCCGCACGATTTCGCGGGGCGGACGGTAGCCGCTCACCGCCGCGTAGACCGCCTCGCCGGCTTGGTTGCCCCGCCAGGATCCCGGCGGCGGCGCGTCCGTGTCCGCAAACCAGAGGTAAGCCAGGTAGGCGGTGCCGTTGTCCATGCGCGTGAAGTTGCGCCCGCTCCGGCTCTCCGCCCCGCCGATATGGTAATTCACGTGCTTGAGGGCGAGGACGGCGGCGTAGTAATCGATGACCGCCCGCGCCGCCGCGCGCACTTCTGAATCGGCGCCATGCTCCGTGCCCGCGTAGTCGTAGGCCGCGAACCAACCCTTGAGGCTTACCATGTGGTATGTCCCCGAATCCCACTCGCCGATGCCCACTTCGTAGACGCGCTTGGACCAGTCAAGGATCCATTGCCGCATCTGCGCCGCCCGCTCCGGGGCGGAATACGGCTGTCCGGGGAACCCGCCAATGCCGAGGCGCGCCGCTTCCGACGCCAGTACCCACGCCGACGGACGGCTCATGTTGATGTGGTTCTCCGTCCCTTCGCCCGTGAAAGCGTTGTAGTTGTCAGTACGGGTAAGAACGTACCGCAGGTAGTTCTCGCGATACGTCAGGGAGTTGTCGCGGTGGTGCGGATCGTCCCACGCGGGGATGTCGGGATACATACCCATGAGGTAGGCGAGGCCGGGAAAAATGAAATGGAAGACATTGCTGTTCCACGAAAACGAGGTGTTGGAGCCGCTCCCGCGGTTGGCGGGATCGGAGTTGTCTCCCGAAGCCGGTTCGCCGTCGTACTTGAGCACGCCCCAGTAGCGCGGCGGGCGACTGCTGGATCCGTCACCGTCGTTCACTTGGGGATGGTTCACGCCCTCCGGAGTGGTCGCGATGACAGCAAGCGCCCCGGCCCAGTAGTGCATGTGCGCGTTGCTGAAGTTGGGAAACGGCTGCGAGTTACCCCAGCCGTCGGCAATAAATCCCAGCAGATGCCCGGCGCGGGCGTCAAAGCCCGCTTCGTAATCGACGGCGGGAAGGCTTAGTGCCGTGAAGGGTAAAAGCGCGAACGTACACAGAAGGTAACAGAACCTCATCAGTATAATCATCTTTCTTGGGGATTAAAACGGGAAACGCTCTAATGATACGCCAGCGCAGGCGCAGCGGATACACTGTTTTCTGCCAAATATGCGAGATATTGCGCCATCCGCGACCCCGAACAAACCGGCCCTCAGCTCGTTTGCTCGAAGCGGTTGAAACGGTCGAGTTGATTGGCGCGGATCATCGCCCGCAATTTACGCACGTACTCTTCGCGCTGTTCGGAATACATCGTAAGCCCGCCGGCCAACGCGCGACCCGTGATTTCCTCACCGTTTTCCCGCAATTGACGCCGGATCTGGCGCATCGGGAGGTAGGCGCGGTTGGTATTGAGATTGCGGATGTAAGCCTCGAAGGAACCCAGCGGCGAAGCATAGCGCGCCACCTCATAGGTGGCGCCGGGCGGCCGGCGCCGCGGCACGATACCGCACCCCGGCTCGTAGCACCACATGCCAAATAGATTGTTGCCCTCGCGGGCGAAACGCGAAGTCCCCCACCCGCTCTCCAGAGCGGCTTGGGCGAGTGCAAGGTCCGCCGGCACGATGTCCACGCGCATGAGTAGACGCCGCAGCGCCTCGGCGTCGGGTTCTTCCTCGAACTCGAGCGCGTAATCTGCGGCGATTGCCTCCAGCCAGCGGCGGTCATGCGTGCCGATCGATCCGCCGCCCTCAATGCGCGCGGCAATTCGCTCGATCCGGGCACGGTCACGGATCACGGCGTCATTCGACGCGTGAATGAAAGGAAGCAGGAATTCGAAAAAAGCCTCCTTGCGCGTCTCGACGTTCTCAATTGCCGCAAAGTCCGGCAGGGAAACGACGCCGATAGACGTGATCCGCTGCAAAAGCGCGACTGCCCCCGAAAGGATAACCAGAAACAGAATCGCGCCAGCGATCAAAAGCGCCACCTTGCCGACTTCGGGAGACCGGAGGGTACGGTTTGCCCGCGTCACGCGGATTGGATCAAAACCCGGCATACGAAGTCCTCAACGGATCCGGCGCAGATGAAGGAACAGTTCTCCGTCCATCCAGTACTCAATGTAGTTTGATTCCGTGCGGATCCAGTCGGTCCATTCGCCGCGGCGACGGTCCGGGTTGGGCGGTGCGACAAACACCTCTTCGCCCGTAAACCACTTGCGGTAGCCCGCACCACGCTCGGCGGAAATCCGCAGGTGCAGTTCCTTCTCCGCTGTCTCCGGCACCAGCAGCAGATAGATGCGCCGCTCATCGTCCACACGCACCCCTTTGACCACATCCGGGTCGATGAGAATCGCCTCGTAAAGGCCGAACTTCGGATAGACGCGGGTCACCTCCGGATCTTTCGCGGAAAGCTCCGCCACTCCAAAAGCGACAAGACAAAAAGCACACAACGAGCGTAAAAGGATTTTCAACATAAGTCCGAGCATGTCCAATCTGTCCGGCTTGACAAGCCCTCCAGACACCAATGCCACACAGTTCAACCGCGGTAGTTTTCGCTCTCTCCGTTCGACTGCAGCCACTGCCGCGCGCAGGCCAGACCGTCCTCTTCGGCGGGCGACGGCACCGCCTTGGGCGCCCGCTTGCGCCGGAACCGCAGACCCTCGTCCCCGCGCAGCACCGCCTCCACAAAGGCTCTCGTCCCCAGCACCAGCCCTTCGCTGAACTGCCGCGTCTTGCGCAACAGCAACTCGTGCGCGG
>SKLD01000254.1 GCA_007123395.1 Opitutales bacterium | reverse complement strand
GAGGCGCGCGAGCGCGGGGGCCGTCTGCCCGCGCACGAGTTGCTGTTGCGCAAGACGCGGCAGTTCAGCGAAGGGCTGGTGCTGGGGACAAGAGCCTTTGTGGAGGCGGTGCTGCGCGGGGACGAGGGTCTGCGGTTCCGGCGCAAGCGGGCGCCCAAGCCGGTGCCTTCTCCCGAAGGCGAAGAGGCTCTTGCCTGCGCGCGCCAGTGGCTGCGGAATAAATGACCCGGTATTCGTTCACGCCGCCTACCCGGCGAGGAAACCGCCGTCGACGGGAAGACAAGTGCCGGTGATGCGCGCAGTACGGGACGAGAGCAAGAAGGCGACGGCGGCGGCGACATTGTCGGGTGTCGGCATACCCAGGGGGTGCCGGATCGCTTGGGCATCACGCGCGCCCGGCGGCAAGGCAGCGAACAGGCGCTCGGTCATAGGGGTGTCGACGAGCCCCGGGACGACGGCGTTGACGCGTATGCCGCGCGGGGCGAGTTCACGCGCAAGGGGTCGGACGGTGGCCATGAGCCCGGCCTTGGCGGCGGTGTAGGCGGTATTTCCCGGCTCGCCGGAAAGCGCCGCGACGGACCCGATCCACACCACCGAAGCTCCTTTGCGCAGCTTTTTCGCCTTGAGGAGAGCGGCGAGCAGGAGGAGCGGGGCGTGCAGGTGGACGTCGGTTAGCTCCGTGAGGCGTTCCTCCGTGAGAGCGGCGGCGGGGGCGGGGGCGTTCCCCCCGGCGGAGACGACGAGCCCTTCAAGCATCGGCACGACGCCGGCGAGCCGGACACGGTCGGCCGCAACGGTGATGTCGACAGCTACGCGCGCCTCTGCGGGAAGGTTCGGAAAAGCGGCGGCAAGCCGTGCCTTGTCACGCGCGGCGGCGACAACGGCACTCCCCTCTCTCGCAAGGTGTCGTGCGCAGGCGAGGCCGATGCCAGAGGAGGCGCCGATGATGAGATGGGTCGCGGATGCAGGTTTCACGGTTGACGGTTGTGATTCATCCACGCGTGCGTGACCCCCATTCTACTCTCGGGTCCCATTGGCCTTGATCCCGCTCTTCAGCCTTCGGGTCAAGTGCGGCCCATCAGTTGACGGATGAAACCTCCGCTGGCCGGGTTGCCGTTAGACCGCTCATCTCGAGGGAACGGAGGACGGCGTGGAAAAAGGGCTCATCCCAGAGGAAATCAAGCGGTTCGCTGGAAGAAACGCGGATGAAGTATTGCTCGCGTTTGGTATTGAAGCCGCTTTCAAGAGGCTGTGTGACCATACGTTTGATCCGGCCGGGGATTGACTCGCTGTAGAAGCGAAAGACTTCGCCGTCGAGGAGGTGCCAATAATAGGTATGCAATATGTGGCCGTTGCGCTCGAACTCACCCCACTGGGCGGGCTGCACGTCCATGCCCGGAGCGGAGACGGAGACGACAGGATCGAGGTCGTTGCACTCCCAACCGGCGAGGACCCAGCACAGACTCGGGTTGTGCTGATTGACGATGCGGGGGGGCATCGCGCCGGGCTTCCAATAGGCGATGTAGACCGTGAAGGCGCGTCGCCCCCGGGTGTATTCGCGGTGGACGAAGTCGTCGAACTGGAGGAGCCGCTCGGAGCGGTCGATGACGGACTCTGTCGGCCCAAGGGGAAGGTCGCGTTGCTCCCAGCCGAAGTCGGCGGCACGCGGCAGCACTTCCTTGAGCGGTTTTTCGAGCGAACCTTCGGGGTACGGACGCACTTGCCCGAAGACGACCAATCCAAGACTTACGACAATCGTCGCACTGATGAGGATAAAGAGAATGCGAGCCATAAGAAAAATGAGATAAAGCAAATCGCAGCGAATTGCAACGGAAAGCGGCGGATCGCGGCTCTACCGCAAGAACGACCACGCGAACGACGCGGATATGCCGATAAGGAGCAAACCGGCAACGCGGAGAATCCAGCCGAAGCGGCGGATGTCGCGCTTACTGAAGCGGTAGCCGCTCCAGTGTTGGGCCGCGTCGGGACCCATGAAGAAAAGCCGCAACCCGATGACCGCGGGGACGATCATGAGGAAGGCTTTAAAGATATGGATTGCTATCGTGACCATGGGCGCAGATTCAAAGCAAGGGGCATGGCGCAACGCCTTATCCATGGCAAGGACGGAAATGACGCCGGTCGCAGACGAGGCGAGGACTCCGCTGCTACGGGGAGAGAATGAATGCGGCGAGCCGCGGGTATTCGCGCCTGCGGTCGAAGCGGGCTTCGGCGAGGGAGCGGGCACCTTTGCTATGCAGGGGCAGGCGCTCCGGAACGTCGAAGTAGGAACGCAAGGCGGCGACGAGCGATGCCGCGTCGCGGAATGCATAGGGGGTGCCCGCCCCGAACTCGGCAAGCAGCCCGCCGAGTTCGTTGCCGAGGCAACTGAGCATGGGCAGGCCCGCCGCCGCGTAGTCCGCCGCTTTGTAGGGCACGGCAACGGCGGAGGCGGGGTCCATGGGAACGACCCCGGCGTGCGCGGCGGCAAGGCATGCGTCAAGCTCGGGGCGGTCGAGAAGGCCGCGGAAACGCACGCAGCCGGTTTCCATGAGCCCGAGCGCCCGCGCGCGGTCCTGAAGCATGGTTTCGAGGGTACCGCCGCCAGCGAGGTCGAGAGTTACCTGCATACCTTCGCTACGCGCCGTTGCGAGGGCGGAAAGGAGTGTCTCGAGGTCATACGCCCGTTCCATCGCCCCGATGTAGACCAAGCGAAGCGATTCCTCTGCCGAGCGCATGCGCACGGACGGCTTCGGGCCGGTATCGGTGCAGTGATAGCATAGGTGCCGCGGGGCAGTCGCGCCGTAACGCCGGATAAGATCGAGGTAGGCCTGCGAGACAGCGGAAATCCGGTCCGCGCCTCGGTAAGCAAGCCGCGCCGAGCGGTATAAAGGCGCGAGAAGCACAGCGCCGGCCCATCGCTGAAGGCGGGGCGGACCTGGAAGCACCCGTACAAATGTTTCGGGCCATGCGTCCATCACATCCACGACCACCCGGCAATCGAAGCGGCGTCGCAACCGCCGCGCCACCGCCGCCGTGTCGAGGGGCGGCAAACTCACGACGACGCGCTCCGGCGGAGCCATCGTGCCCGCGCTCACTTCTGCCGCGGCCGCACGCCACAACGCCCGCGCGTAGTCGCGGTGGCTCAGAAACCGCGCCATGCCCACATTTTGCGCATACGCCCGCACCGGGAGGAGCCGGAGCGCAAACGGTAGATCCTCTTCCAGCGTTACCGCGCGGCGCGCCTTGCGCCGGTGGGAAAAGTCGGCGCTCCACCACGTTACCTCGTGGCCCCCGGCAGCAAGCTCGCGGCACAACGTGTGGTAGCGCAGCGGCGGTCCCTCGCCGGGGATATCGTCAAACGGATTGCAGATCCAAACCCGCACAGGCGTTTCCTTTCCGCAGCCGGCCGCCGCGAGGCACTAAAACACGTAATAAACTCCGAAGTAAACCCCCGCAGCAATAAGTACGAGGCCAAGAACCTGCCCCAAGCGGCGGATGCGGGCACACACAGGCAGGGTTAAACGGAAGCCCGACCACTCCTGAACCTGGTCGGCGTCCACGAACAACAGACGCACGCCGAGAAACACAGGAACGATCATCAGCAATGCGAACAAGATGTATACAAGGACTATTTGCATGAGAGGTTGCGAATCAGGAAGGGGCAGAATGGCGGGGGAGTTCCTCGGAAATCAACCAGAAACGGCTCTTGCTTCCACGTGTGGGCCGCAAGGTGGCCGCAGATGATTGAAATCGGGCGCAACCCTGCGCAAAACCAATCGCGCGCATGTCATCCACCGGATTTACAAACACACAAAACATGCCCGCTCAAGGACCCCGGCCGTCGTCATCAACCGCCTTTGCGCGACGGAGCGGGCGCCCGAGGAACCCGAGGACGAAGGGCAGCAACCGCTTCGCTTTGCTCTGCCAAGTGTTGAGCGCGCGCAGACGGGCCGCGAGAACCTTGCGCTCTTCCGGCGGAAATTCTTCGAGGAGCGGGGCGAGCGATTCCAACTGTTCCGCGCCACGGCGCAGGTGCGGTGTCAACGTCTCTTGGAGCAACCCCGTGAGAAGACGGCGAATGGACATCTCCGGAAGGTAGCGTGTGCGCCGGTCGCCCGGTTCGTAGGTTGGCTGCACCGCGCCCACGCGCTGCAGAAGTTTCAGCCCCGCGCTCGCCGAACCCTTCGATATCGAAAGACGCTCCACAATGTCATCGAGCGAGAGGGGTCGCGGCGATGCAAACAGCACGCCGAAAATCGCCCCCACCGACTTCGGCAACGAAAAGGCTTGCGCCAAATGGATGTAAAAGTCGACCACTTCGCGTTCCCATGCGCCGCCGCGCGCGGCGGCCGCGGGAACCGGCAGCGGTGTTCGATTTTCAGCGGCTCGGTTCATTGCCTGAAAAAGATAAGAGTGTTCAGAATTTTCTGAACACCGTTCCACGTCAACGTTTTTCGGGGACAATCGCCGCGCGACAAAGCAAAAGCCCGCAGGACCTTGAACTTGCGGGCTTTATGAAAGTGGTGGCGAGACCCGGAATCGAACCGGGGACACAAGGATTTTCAGTCCTCTGCTCTACCAACTGAGCTATCTCGCCGAATGGAAAAACGAAG